>JAXMJH010000065.1:0-17263 GCA_034376725.1 Lysobacteraceae bacterium
CGAATTCGATAGAATCACCCCAGACTCCACGGAACGCCGCCCATGAACGCCCAGCCCAAGCGCAAAGCGCCCTGCCGCCAGGCCATCGTTCGCGCCGTGGCCAGTTCCACCGCGATTGAAACCGGCCAGCGCGTCGCCGAGATCGAGGCGGTGTTGCAATCCGGTCAGACCAGGTTTCCTCATCTGTGCCTCGCCTTCAGGCCTGCGCCGGCGCCAGCGCGCCGCTGACCAGTTCCCGCATGGGCGCATAGTCCCTGCCCATGCCGCGCTGTATGGCCGCGAAATACGCCGGCTTGTCGGCATTCCACGCGCTGTAGTCGAGCGGCCCGCGCCCGGCCTGCATCGCCATCACGTCTGCCAGCAGGCGCGCAAGCCGTCCGTTGCCCTCACGAAACGGGTGGATCAAGACCAGTTCCACATGGCAGGCTGCGATGGCCTCGGCCAGGGCATCGTCGTCCATGCCGTCGCAGGGCGTACTGCGATGCAGGCAGTCGCGCTCGAACGCCGCCAGCAAGGGCGGAATCTGCGCCGCCACCGCGAAGTGGAAATCGCCCTTGGCCACATTGACGCGGCGTTCCTCGCCGGCCCAGTCGTACAGATTGCCCAGCCACAGGCGATGCCATTCCTTCAGATCGGCCACGTCCAGGCGGCGAGCCGGGAAGCCCTCGCCCAGCACGTGCTGGTAAAGCTGCAACATCAGTTGCAGCTCGATCTCGTCGATCAGCGCCGGGTCGGTGATGCCGATCTGGTTGCGCAACACCCGTTCGCCAGAGCCCGGCTGCCATTCGGCTTGCGGCCCGCTGGCTTGATAGCGGTTACCCGCCATAACCAAGCTCCCTCAGGTTGGCCTCGATGGCTGCATCCAGCCGCGCCGCTTCCTGCTGCTGTTCGCGCCATTGTTGGCTGAAGCGCTGCATCTTGTCGGCAAAGGCCTCGCCGTCGTCCTCGGCGGCTTCGGCGCCGACGTAGCGGCCGGGGGTGAGCACATGGCCGTGTTTGCGGATTTCGTCCAGTGTGGCGGATTTGCAGAAGCCGGGGATGTCCTGGTAATCAGGTAGGGGCACGTTGCCACGTGCCCCTACGTCGCGGGATGTCGATGTCTCGGGTTGGGCCATGTTGCATTGTTGGGGCACGTCGCCACGTACCCCTACGGTGCCCCGCCACGCATGGTAGGTGTCGGCGATCTTCTGGATATCGGCCTCAGAGAGTTCGCGCCGGGTGCGGTCCACCAGCGTGCCCATGTTGCGGGCGTCGATGAACAGCACTTCGCCGCGTCGGTCGCGCAGGGTGGTATTTGTAGGGGCACGTTGCAACGTGCCCCTGCCGCCGGACTTGTCGCGGGCCAAAAACCACAGGCACGCCGGAATCTGCGTGGAGTAGAACAACTGTCCGGGCAGGGCCACCATGCAGTCCACGGCGTCCGCTTCGACCATGGCTTTGCGGATATCACCTTCGCCGCTCTGGTTGGAGCTCATGGAGCCGTTGGCCAGCACCACGCCGGCGGTGCCGAAGGGTGCGAGATGCCAGTGGATGTGTTGCAGCCAGGCGTAGTTGGCGTTGCCCACGGGTGGTGCGCCGAACTGCCAGCGCGGGTCGTCGCGCAGACGGTCGCCGCCCCAGTCGGAGATGTTGAAGGGCGGGTTGGCGAGGATGTGGTCGAACTTGAGGTCGCGCAGTTCGTCCTTGTGGAAGCTGCCTTCGTTGTTCCAGCGGATGTCGGAGTCGATGCCGCGCACGGCGAGATTCATCTTGGCCAGGCGCCAGGTGGTGTAGTTGCTCTCCTGGCCGTAGATGGCGATGTCGCCGATGCGCCCGCCGTGTTCGAGCACGAACTTCTCGCTCTGCACGAACATGCCGCCGCTGCCGCAGCAGGGGTCGTAGACGCGGCCTTGATAGGGCTCCAGCATTTCCACCAGCACGCGCACTACCGAGCGCGGGGTGTAGAACTCACCGCCGCGCTTGCCTTCGGCACCGGCGAACTGGCTCAAGAAATATTCGTAGACGCGGCCGAGCACGTCTTTCGACCTGTCGCCGCCCTCGTTCATGGCAATGCCGGAAATCAGATCGATCAACTCGCCCAACATCACCTTGTTGAGCGCCGGGCGGGCGTAGTCCTTGGGCAGCACGCCCTTCAGCGATTCGTTGTCCTTTTCGATGGCGCGCATGGCTTCGTCGATGAGGGTGCCGATCTCGGGCCGCTTGGCGTTGGCTTTCAGATGCGACCAGCGGCCCTCCCTGGGCACCCAGAAAATGTTGTCGGCGAGATATTCGTCCTTGTCCTCGGCCGCCTCGGCGCTTTCTGCGAGCAGTTCGGCATGGCGCGCTTCGAAGGCGTCGGAAATGTACTTGAGAAAAATCAGCCCGAGAGCGACGTGCTTGTAGTCGCTGGGCTCCATGTTGCCGCGCAGCTTGTCGGCGGTCTTGAACAGCTCGGCTTCGAAGCCCAGTTGCGATTGAGCGTTGCCGCCGTTGATGTTTTTGGCCCTTGCCATGCAGCGATTCCTTGGTTTCCATGCGCCCGGCAACGGTCTGCGCCCGACTGGCGCAGCGTCGCATACTGGCCGGCGGCACAGGTTTTCCGGGCCAGTCCGACGCGGCGCGGGACTGACTGGGATGCTAGCACTTGCCGGCTGGCTTCAGCCCGCGCGCACTGGCTGACCCGGTCAGTGCCCGCCGTGGCGCAATTCCGACGGACGCCAACCGAGCATCAGCAGAGCGGCGGCGTAGGCCGCGCCGCCGAGCGCCACCAGGGCCAGCAGCCAGAGCCAGCGCCAGAGCATGCCGAGCGCGTTCCAGTCGCCGAGGTTGCTGCGTGCCAGCCAGACAGCCGCCACCATCGCTGCGCTGGCGATTGCCAGACGCAGCAGATGCCGCGCCCAGCCGGGCTGCGGCTGGTAAATGCCGGCCTGGGCCAGCCAGCGCCACAGCAGGGCGGCATTGACGATGCCGGCCAGCCCGGAGGCCAGCGCAATGCCGATGTGGCCGCCCGGGGTGCCGCTCAGCCACAGCGGCGTGGTCAGGGCCACGGTCAGGGCCACGTTGGCCAGTACGGTGCGGATCGCGGCGCGCATGGGGGTGCGGGTGTCCTGGCGCGAGTAGAACGCCGACAGCAGCACCTTGGTGAGCATGAAAGCCGGCACGCCGATGCTCATCGCCATCAGGCTCCAGGACGCCATGCGCGCGTCGTGTGCGCTGAAATTGCCGCCGGCGTACAGGCTCACGGTCAGCGGTTCGGCCAGCACCAGCAGGCCCAGACCGGCCGGCAGGCCGATCAGCAGTACCGTGCGCAGGCCCCAGTCCAACGCGTGGCCGTAGCCGTCGCCGTCGCCTGCGGCAAACCGGCGCGACAGGTGCGGCAGAATCACCGTGCCCAGCGCCACGCCGAACAGGCCGAGCGGAAACTCGATCAGCCGGTCGGACAGATACAGCCAGGTCTGGCTGCCGGTCGCCAGCAGCGAGGCGAAGGCAGTGCCGACGATCAGATTGAGCTGAGCCACCGAGGACGAAAACAGCGTCGGCAGCATCAGGGTGAACACCCTGCGCACGCCTTCGTGCCGGAAGTTCAGCCGCAGCCGTGGCCACAGGCCATGCCGGCGCAGCGCCGGCCACAGCACCAGCCACTGCAACACGCCGGCCGCCAGCACGCCCCAGGCCAAGGCCTTGATCGGCACCTCGAACCAGCCGGTCAGCAGCAGCATGGCGATGATGACGGTCAGGTTGTGCAGCACCGGGGTGACGGCCGGCAGGCCGAATCGCCCGAAACTGTTGAGCACGCCGCCGGCCATGGCGGTCAGCGAAATGAAAAACAGATACGGAAACACGATGCGCAGCAGCTCGCTGGTGAGCGCGAACTTGTCCGGTTCGTCCAGCGTGCCGGGCGCCATTGCGGCGACGATCAGCGGCGCGATCAGCAGGCCGATGCCGGTCACCAGCAGCACCACGGCGCACAGCGCGCCGGCCACGTGGTCGAGGAAATCCTTCAGCGCCTGCGGATCGCCCTGCTCGCGCAAGGCGCTGAACACCGGCACGAAGGCCGAGGCGAAGCTGCCTTCGGCGAAGATCCGGCGCAGGTAGTTGGGAATGCGGTATGCGATGACGAAGGCATCGGCGGCCACACCGGCGCCGAACAGACGGGCCTGGAGCATGTCGCGCGCCAGGCCGGTCAGGCGCGACAGGAAGGTCATGGCGGTGAACACTGCTGTCGAGCGCAGCAGCCCCGACGACGGCCCGCTTCCGGGCACGGGTTCGCCGGTACCGGGCGAATTACCCTCCCCGGCCCCGCCTTTTGGGTCGATGGTTGCCCCGCTGGATTGACTGTGGCTCATGTGTGCGGGATAATTTCATGTTTCCAGCAACGCATCCACCCTTTCAGGAGCACCCCGTGGCCAACATCAAGTCCGCCAAGAAGCGCGCCAAGCAGGCCGAGGTCCGCCGCGGCCGCAACGCCAGCGCGCGCTCGATGCTGCGCACCGCCGTCAAGAAAGTCGTCAAGGCACTCGATGCCAGCGACCTTGCCGGCGCCGAAGCTGCTTACGCAGTCGCCCAGCCGATCCTGGATCGCTACGCTTCGCGTGGCCTGATCCACAAGAACAAGGCCGCTCGTCACAAGAGCCGGCTGAACAACCACATCAAGGCGCTGAAAGCCGCTGCTTGATCGGTTGGTTCGCGTTCCATGAAAAAGCCGGCTTTTGCCGGCTTTTTTGTTGCTGCATTCTTGAAACCGCATCCCATCCCAGGCACCGCCCCGAAACACCGGCGCGCTGCCGAACCGCGCGGGATCGAATCGGATCGTGCCCCGAATCAATCCAGGCGCCGGGTGGCGGCTGCTTCGGCGGCGACTTCGGCGGCTTCGATCCTGATCCGGTCGAGTTCGGCCATCACCTGCTGCACCAGCGGCCAGGTGCCCTCGCGGGCCAGCGCGGAAACCACGAACCAGGGGGACTGCCAGTTCAATTCGTCGACGATCGCCTGAGCGCGTTCGCGGCGTTCGTCCTCGGGCAGCAGGTCAGACTTGTTCATCACCAGCCAGCGCGGCTTGTTGAGCAGATCCGGATCGAACTTGGCCAGCTCGTGCTCAATCGCACGCACCTGCTCGGCCGGACCGGTGCCGTCCAGCGGTACCAGCTCGACGATGTGCAGCAGCAGCCGGGTGCGCTGGATGTGGCGCAAAAACAGTATGCCCAGCCCGGCGCCGTCGGCGGCGCCCTCGATCAGGCCGGGGATGTCGGCAATCACGAAGCTGCGGTGCGCCTCGATGCTGACCACGCCCAGGTTGGGGTAGAGCGTGGTGAACGGATAATCGGCCACCTTGGGCGTGGCGGCCGACACCGAACGGATGAATGTGCTCTTGCCGGCGTTGGGAAAGCCCAGCAGGCCGACATCGGCCAGCAGCTTCAACTCCAGACGCAGCTCGCGGGTCTCGCCCGGCGTGCCCGACGTGGCCTTGCGCGGCGATCGGTTGACCGAACTCTTGAAGTGCATGTTGCCCAGACCGCCCTTGCCGCCCTGGGCCACCAACAGACGCTGACCATGGCGGGTCAGATCGCCGATCAGCTCTTCGGTGCCGATGTTGTACACCACCGTGCCCACCGGCACCCGGATGGTGCTGTCCTGGCCGGACTTGCCATAGCATTGCGCGCCCATGCCGCCCTGCCCTTTCTGGGCACGGAAGGTGCGCTCGTGGCGGAAGTCGATCAGCGTGTTGAGGTTTTCGTCGGCCTCAAGCCAGACGCTGCCGCCATTGCCGCCGTCGCCGCCATCCGGACCGCCGAGCGGAATGAATTTCTCGCGCCGGAAGCTGACGCAACCGTTGCCGCCGTCGCCGGCGATCACCTTGATGTCTGCTTCGTCTACGAATTTCATTTACGGGCGGGAATGGGGAATGGGGAATGGGGAACCGTTGGCCGTCGGGCAACAGTTTATCGGGCGATCTGTCGGCTGAACCATTCAGTCGCCAACGCCGGCAGCGGGCGGGATGAGCCAGGAGTCGATACGCGACTCCCGATTCTCCATTCCCGATTCCCGGCCTCACGAACAAAAAACCCCGCCGAAGCGGGGCCTTTCGTGCGCGGGCGCAGGCCGTTCAGGCGGCCGGCACCACGCTGACCGTGCGGCGGCTCTTCGGCCCCTTCACAGAAAACTCGACCACGCCATCGGACAGCGCGAACAGCGTGTGGTCGCGGCCCAGGCCGACATTGGTGCCCGGATGAAACTGGGTGCCACGCTGACGGACGATGATGTTACCGGCGTTGACCGCCTGACTGCCGTAGATTTTCACGCCCAGATACTTGGGGTTCGAATCGCGGCCGTTGCGGGTAGAGCCGCCTGCTTTCTTGTGTGCCATGAGGGGTTCTCCTTCGCTCAGCCGGCGATGCCGGTGATTTCGATTTCAGTGTAGTGCTGCCGATGCCCCTGACGCTTCATGTGGTGCTTTCGGCGGCGGAACTTGATGATCCGCACCTTATCGGCGCGGCCATGATTCTTGACGACGGCGCTGACTTTGGCGCCATCCACCTTCGGCGTGCCGATGGTGACTTTCTCGCCGTCGCCGATCATCAGGACCTCGTTGATCTCGATGTTGGCGCCGGGCTCGACGTCGAGCTTCTCCACGCGCAGGGTCTCGCCCTGCATCACGCGGTACTGCTTGCCGCCGGTGACGATGACTGCGTACATGACCGGAATTCCTCTGTAGTTATTTTTGCCTTGCGGCGCGAAGCCTGCCCGTGGTCGACGGACAGAAGCGGAATTGTAGGCGATTGACCGGACCGCAGTCAATGTCAAGAACTGACTTTGTCGAGAACTGGCTTTGTCGAGAACTGGATTGGCTCGCCGCAATCGACCGCTCACGCGGCGGGAACGCGGGTTGTTGCTAAAATCGGCGGACATTTTCCTCGCACTGGCCCATGGACAGCATTCGCATCCGCGGCGCCCGCACGCACAACCTCAAGAACATCGATCTCGATCTGCCGCGCGACCGGTTGATCGTGATCACCGGTCTGTCCGGTTCGGGGAAGTCGTCGTTGGCGTTCGATACCATTTACGCCGAAGGTCAGCGCCGCTACGTCGAGTCGCTGTCGGCCTATGCGCGGCAGTTTCTGTCGGTGATGGAAAAGCCCGATGTCGACCACATCGAGGGGCTGTCGCCGGCGATCGCCATCGAGCAGAAATCCACGTCGCACAACCCGCGCTCCACCGTCGGCACGATCACCGAGATCTACGACTACCTGCGCCTGCTGTTCGCCCGGGTCGGCACGCCGCGCTGCCCGGATCATGATTTTCCGCTGTCGGCGCAGACGGTCAGCCAGATGGTCGATCAGGTGCTGGCGCTGGATGCCGGTCGGCGGTTCGCGCTGTTGGCGCCGGTGGTACGCGAGCGCAAGGGCGAACACGCCCAAGTGTTCGATCAACTGCGGGCGCAGGGCTTCGTGCGGGCGCGGGTCGACGGCACGGTGTACGACCTCGACCAGGTGCCCACCCTGGCGCTGCGTCAGAAGCACACCATCGAGGCGGTGATCGATCGTTTCCGGCCGCGCGCGGACATCGCCCAGCGCCTGGCCGAGAGTTTCGAAACCGCTCTGCGGATGGGCGAGGGACTGGCCATCGTGGCCGACCTCGACGATGCCGATCTGGCACCGCTGCTGTTTTCGTCGAAATTCAGCTGCCCGGTCTGCGACTACTCGCTGCCGGAGCTGGAACCGAGGCTGTTTTCGTTCAATTCCCCGGTCGGCGCCTGCCCGACCTGCGACGGGCTGGGGGTGAGCGAGTTCTTCGACCCGGAGCGGGTGGTGCTGCACCCGGAGCTGAGCCTGGCCGCTGGCGCGGTGCGCGGCTGGGACCGGCGCAATGCCTACTATTTCCAGCTGATCGCCTCGCTGGCAAGGCACTACCGCTTCGACATCGATGCGCCCTGGCAGAGCCTGCCCGATGCGGTGCGCCAGGCCATCCTGTACGGCTCGGGCGACACCGAGATCGAGTTTCACTACCTCACCGATTCGGGCGGGCGCAGCCAGCGCCGGCATCGCTTCGAGGGCATCGTGCCGAATCTGGAACGCCGCTATCGCGAGACCGAATCGCCGGCGGTGCGCGAGGAACTGTCGAAGTTCATCGCCAAAAGGCCCTGCCCCGACTGCGGCGGCGCGCGGCTCAATCGCGCGGCGCGCAACGTCTATGTCGCCGACCGGACCCTGCCGCAGATCGCCCAGCTTCCGGTCGATGAGGCGGCCACTTTCTTCGCCGGCCTCACGCTGGCCGGTTGGCGCGGCGAAATCGCCGCCCGCATCGTCAAGGAAATCGGCGAGCGGTTGCGCTTTCTGGTCGATGTCGGCCTGGATTATCTTGCGCTCGACCGCCAGGCCGACACGCTGTCCGGCGGCGAGGCGCAGCGCATCCGCCTGGCCAGCCAGATCGGCGCCGGGCTGGTGGGCGTGATGTACGTGCTCGACGAGCCGTCCATCGGCCTCCACCAGCGCGGCAACGAGCGCTTGCTGGCCACCCTGCGTCGGCTGCGCGACCTGGGCAATACGGTGATCGTGGTCGAGCACGACGAAGACGCGATCAGGCAGGCCGACCACATCGTCGATATCGGCCCCGGCGCCGGCGTTCACGGCGGGGAAATCATCGCCCAGGGCCAGCTGGCGGACATCGTTGCCGAGCCGCGTTCGCTGACCGGACAATACCTGTCGGGCGCGCGCGGCATCGCCATCCCTGCGCAGCGCAAGCCGGCCAGACCGGAATCGACCCTGCGCCTGCGCGGGGCGCACGGCAACAACCTGCGCGATGTCGATCTGGACATTCCAGCCGGTCTGTTCGTGTGCATCACCGGCGTGTCGGGTTCGGGCAAGTCCACGCTGGTCAACGACACCCTGTACCGCCTCGCGGCGCGCGAGCTCAACGGCGCCAGCGCCAGTCCCGCGCCGTTCGTCTCGGTCGAGAATCTCGATCTGTTCGACAAGATCGTCGACATCGACCAGAGCCCGATCGGCCGCACCCCGCGTTCCAATCCGGCCACCTACACCGGCTTGTTCACGCCGCTGCGCGAGCTGTTTTCCCAGGTGCCCGAATCGCGCGCGCGCGGCTATGCGCCCGGCCGGTTCAGCTTCAACGTGCGCGGCGGCCGCTGCGAAGCTTGCCAGGGCGATGGCTTGATCAAGGTCGAGATGCACTTTTTGCCCGATGTCTATGTGCCCTGCGATGTCTGCCACGGCAAGCGCTACAACCGGGAAACGCTGGATATCCACTACAAGGGCTTTTCGATCCACGACGTACTGGAGATGACCGTCGAGGATGCGCTGGCCTTGTTCGAGCCGGTGCCGTCGATCGCGCGCAAGCTGGAAACCCTGATCGATGTCGGGCTGAGCTACATCAAGCTGGGCCAGTCGGCCACCACGCTGTCCGGTGGCGAAGCCCAGCGCGTGAAGCTGGCCAAGGAGCTGTCGCGACGCGACACCGGGCGCACGCTGTACATTCTCGACGAGCCGACCACCGGCCTGCATTTCCACGACATCGAGCACCTGCTGAGCGTGCTGCACCGGCTGCGCGACGAGGGCAATACCGTCATCGTGATCGAACACAATCTCGACGTGATCAAGACCGCCGACTGGATCGTCGATCTGGGCCCGGAGGGCGGCCACCGGGGCGGGCGGATCCTGGCCACCGGCACGCCCGAGCAGATCGCTGCGGTTCCCGAATCGCACACCGGGCGTTTCCTGGCCAGGATGCTCCCCGGCGCGACAAACCCAACTTCAAAACCAAAGGCCTCCCGGGCCAAGAGGAAATCCGTCGCATGAGTCAGGCCCGCGAAAAGAAAGCCGCCCCGCGCAAGCGCGCCGCCGCCGCCGGCGCTCGCGGCAAGCCACCCGGTACGCGCGGCAAAACCGTGGAAGCCGACGCGCCGACGCCCCGGCGGACAGCAGACAAATCGCAACGCAAGGACCTGCTGTCGCGGCTGGCCATCGAGGTCCGCTGGCGCGACCTGGATACCTTCAACCACGTCAACAACGCCAACTACCTCACCTACATGGAGGAAGCCCGCGTGCGCTGGCTGCAATCGCTGAGTGGCCCGTGGGTGGACGAAACCTCGGCGCCGGTGTTGGCGGCCGTGCAGCTCAACTACCGGCGGCCGATCGAATGGCCGTGCGCGGTGGTCGTGGAGCTTTACGTCGAGAAGCTGGGCAATTCCAGCCTGACGCTGGGGCATCGCATCGTGGCCGACCAGGACGCCGGCACGGTGTATTGCGACGGCCACTCGATCATGGTCTGGATCGATCGCCAGAGCGGCAAACCCACGCCGTTGCCGGAGCCGGTGCGCGCCGCCTGCGGCGGCTGATTGCGCAACCAGCGCGTATTCAGCGCGCCGGAGCCTGCCTGAGCACCGGAAAATCGACCGCCAGCGTCGCGCCATCATCGAAGCGCAGCGTGATCGACACGCTATCGCCCTCGGCCAGTGCCCGACTTGGGCGCATCAGCATCAAATGCGCTCCGCCCGGCTCCAGCCGCATCGTCGCTCCCGGCGCGATCTCCAGGGCGGACACCGGCCGCATCCGGCTCACGCCATCGATGACTTCGGTGCGGTGGATCTCCGCCGCGGCGAAGTCGTCGGAAGCGGCGGCGACCAGGTGGATCGACGCCTCGCCGCGATTGCTCAGCGCCACGTAGCCGGCCAGCATCGCCATGCCCGGCGGCGCCGCCCGCACCCAGGGCGCATCGGCTTCGACCGCAGCCGGCTGTGCGCCGGCTGAATGGGCGGTCATCAGTGCCAGACCCAACAGCCCGGCGGCGCGTATTCGAGTCAGTGCGTTCACCCGCCTATGATAGACCCTGCGCGGGCGGACAGAACTCAGCCCGCTTAACCAAGGAGCCACGGTCATGATGCTTTTCTCCCGCTTCCCGCTGCTCGCCGCAGCCGTGTCCGCCATCGCCTCGGCACCGGCAGCCGCCGCGCCGGCCCCGTCGCCCGAGCTGACCGTCTACAGCGGCGACTACGAGGCGCTGTCCGGCCATGGCGCAGGCGGCTACGCTCTCGTGCGCGACGTGCTTCGCCGACCGCTCGATGCCGGTGGCAACACCGTCAAGGCCGACAATCTGCCGCGCGCGCTCGATGTCGCCAGTGTTTCGCTGGAGGCGCCGGATGGGGTCCGGGTCGACGGCCAGCGCTATGAGTTCGCGCTTTCCGATCAAGGTGCCCTGATGCAGCGCGCGCTGGGCCAGACGGTCACCGCGGAGCAGTTCGCCGGGCAATCTGTGCTGCGCGAGACCGGCGTGCTGCTGGCCGCCGGCAGCGGCCTGACCCTGCGGCTGCCCGACGGCCGGATTCGCATGCTGTCGCACTACGCCAACATCGAGCTGCCCAATCTGCCCGAAGGCGCCAACGTCTCGCCGACCATGGTCTGGCAGCTCGATGCCAACCGCGCGCAAACGGCGGACTTGTCGCTCAATTACGCCACCGCCGGGCTGGCCTGGCGCGCCGAGTACCGCGCCAATCTGATCTCCGGCTCCGACTGCCGGCTGCGCCTGGAAGCCGCCGCGCAGGTCATCAACCGTTCCGGCGCCGATTTCCGCAACGCACGGCTTACCCTGGTGGCCGGCGAACCCAACCGTGTCCAGGATGCCGCGCCCGGCCCCAAGGCAATGCGCGCGGAAGTGATGATGATGAGCGCCGATGCCGGCGTGCCGACGCGCGAATCGTCCTCCGAATACCATGCCTATCCGCTGCCGATGCCGGTCGATCTGCCCGACGAAAGCATCCAGCGCCTGCCGCTGCTGACCGAAACCGCCGCCGCCAACTGTCTGCGTCGCTACCAGGCCGGCCAACCCTGGCGCGGCGTGCCGGGCAGGCCGATCATCCAGCGCGAGTTCGGCGGTGACGGTCCGCAGCCGGTCCGGGTTGGGCTGGAGTTGAACAACGACAAGGCATCCGGCCTGGGCCAGCCGCTTCCGGCCGGCCGAGTGCGGGTGTTCGAGGCCAATGGCGCGCTGCTCGGCGAAGCTCAACTTCAACATACGGCAGCCGGTTCGGAAATCGCCCTCGACCTCGGCGAGGCGTTCGACCTGTCCGCCGAACGCGACGCGATGGAGTTCGAGCTGGACCGCACCGGCCGCACCATCACCGAGCGGATTCAGTGGACCGTGCGCAACGGCAAGGACACGCCGGCCACGGTGCGCATCAACGAGGCGCTGCCGCGCTGGAGCGAATGGGAGATCATCGAGACCGAGCAGCCCTGGACGCGCACCGACAGCCAGAACATCGCCTTCGACGTGCCCATTGCAGCCCAATCGGCACTGACCTACAGCTACGTGGTGCGCTATCGTTGGCCGGCCGATATTCGCCTGCCCTGAGGACCTACTGCATGCTTGGAATCATCGATCACGGCGATATCCGTGAAATCCGACTTGCCCGCCCGCCAGTCAATGCCCTCAACCCGGAATTGCTCGGTGCGGTGCGCGATGCGGTGCTTGCGGCGCCGGCCGACGGCGTGCGCGGCCTGGTCCTCAGCGGCGGGCCGAAGGTCTTCTCGGCCGGTCTGGATGTGCCCTTTCTGATCGGCCTCGATCGCGAGGCGCTGAACGCTGCCTGGGGGGTGTTCTTCGAAGCGGCGCAGGCCCTCGCCCAGAGCCCGATCCCGGTGGTTGCCGCCATCGGTGGTCACAGCCCGGCCGGCGGCTGCGTACTGGCGCTGTGCTGCGACTATCGGGTGATGGCGCGCGGCCCGTTCCGTATCGGCCTCAACGAGGTGGAAGTGGGGCTGGTGGTGCCCGAGGGCATACAGCATCTGATGAAGCGCCTGGTCGGCCCGGCCCGCGCCGAACGGCTGATGGTGGCCGGCGCCATGGTGGAGTCGGAGCAGGCGCTGGCGCTCGGCATGGTCGACCAGCTGGCCGAGCCCGATGAGGTGGCGCAGCACGCGCGCGCATGGCTTGAAGCGCTGCTGGCGAAGCCGTCGAAGGCCATGCTGGCGACCCGCGAGATCGCCCGCGCCGACCTGCGCCAGGCGCTCACCGACCCAGAGCGCATCCGCCTCGACCATTTTCTCGATGCCTGGTTCGAGCCAGAGACGCAAGGCGTGCTGCGCGCCGTGGTGGCTCGCCTCAAGGGCGGCTGAGCGGCGGCCGGAGCCACACTTCGACGCGCCGATTCCGTTCTCGACCGGAACCCGAGTCGTTGGCGGC
Source organism: Lysobacteraceae bacterium (assembly GCA_034376725.1). Lineage (GTDB taxonomy): Bacteria > Pseudomonadota > Gammaproteobacteria > Xanthomonadales > Xanthomonadaceae > UBA11164. Next base: position 13,165 of record JAXMJH010000065.1, read on the forward strand.
CACCGGCAATGCGCCGCCGAAGCCACGCGTGCGAGTCACCGGCAAGCCGCGCGAGACCAGTTGATCGGCGATGTAATCGGCGCGCTCTTCGCTCAGACGCAGCGCCAGGTAGCCTCCGGATTGCTCGCCGGTATCGGCAAAGCCGGCGAGCAGAATCTGCCTGCCGGCACCGGCTCCGGAAAGCACGAAGTCGCGGAGTCGGTCGAGGTCGCGCAATGCTTTGCTGTCGAGGAAGTTGGCACCCGTGCCGAAACGAAAGTTGAGCGAAACCCGTTCCGCTTGCGCTACCAGCTCGCGGTAGTCGGCGGGCGATCCTGCGGCGACAACCGCAGGATAAAGGCTCAGGCGCTGCGAGACGAAGCCCGCCTCAGCCACGATCGCCTGGCCCTGATCGGACAATGCAAACGCCACGAATTCCTGTGCCAGCGGCTTCGGGTCGCTGGGCAGGTACAAGAACAGCCGGCGCGAAAGCGGGTAGTCCTCGACCGCGACCTCGCGCTCGTTCGGTGCGACCGCTGCACCGCCGTCGGAGATCGCCAGCGCACGCACCCGGTCATCGACACCGACCAGGCCGACGAATCCGATCGCCAGCGGATCGGCTGCTACCGCCTCGGCCAGCTCGACAGTGCTCTCGTAGCGTCGGGCCTGAGTCGATAACGTCACATTGCCCAGCACCATCGAGCGAAATGAATCCCAGGTGCCGGATTTGTCGTCGCGGGCATGCAGTGCAATCCGACCGCGCGCAGCGCCGAGCTCCGACCAATCGCGCGTTCGACCACCGAAAATATCGCGCACCTGCGACTTCGACAGACTGCGAAGCGGATTGGCCGGATGGACGATGATCGCCAACCCATCGAGCGCCAGCACGATCTCCTGAGCGGGACGATCCACAAGCCCGACCTTGTCGGCGCCGGCCAGCACTTCTGCGGGGCGGACCTGTCGCGACGACATGCCGATGTCGGCTCGGCCATCGAACAGACTGTCGAATGCGGTGCCGGAGCCGTGCGCTTCGACTTCGACGGTCCGTACCTCGGTTCCCCGGATGCCGGACAGAACGCGTTCCTCGAATGCCCGTTCGCGCCGGGTGCGCTGTTCAAACCCGTCGCGTGCCAGCCATGCCTCCACCAGGGCCGGCGCAAGGGTCTCGCCAATGGTGTTGGAACCGTGCAGGTGCAGATCGGTCTGAGCATCGGCCGCCGGGGCCGCCGCGAACGCCAAACCCAGGAAAACGAGCCAGCCGGACACAAGACGAAGAAACTTCGCGCGGGCGCCGCCCTTGCAGGTCGGCTTGCGACGGGGCCAACCGTGATGCAATGCACCTGAATTCATGCGGACCAAGCTCACGACTGTCGGCCCGACAGATTAGGTGGGCAAGATTACCCGCGCTTGACAGGGCGTTCAGGCCACATCGCTGGCTACCGGCCGCGCCGGATCGGTGATCCAACCGCTCCACGAATCGGTGAAAAGCCTGGCACCGTGCAGGCCACCGCGTTCCATTGCCAGAAGGTGGTGGCAGGCCGTCACTCCCGAGCCGCACATGACCACCAGCTCGGATGGATCGCGATTCTGGGCCAGCTCGCGGAAACCGGCAGCCAGTTCGATCGCGGTCAGAAACCGGCCGTCGGGCTTGAGATTGTCGGTGTATGGGCGATTGACGGCGCCTGGAATGTGTCCGGCGATTCGGTCGATGTGCTCCACCGCGCCAGTAAAACGCTCCCGGCTGCGGGCATCGATCAACCAGCCCGGCGCGTGACCGTCGCTGTTCAAGCGTTCGAGCACGCCCCTCGAATCGATCAGGCGAGATGTGTCGAACACCCCGCGATAGGTCTGCGCCGCGCGCCGCCTGGGCGCATTGGAAGTCGGCATGCCCTGCGATGTCCAGCGCGAGAATCCGCCGTCGAGCACCGCCACTTTCTCATGGCCGATCAAGCGCAGGAGAAACCAGAACCGGGCCGCGGCCATGGAGCCATCGCGCTCGTCATAGGCGACCACCTGGCTATCGCGGCTGATGCCCAACTTTCCCAGCGTCTCGCAGAACTGGCCCGCATCCGGCAGCGGATGGCGGCCGACGCCACCTCCCCGGGTGTCGGCCATGTCCCGGTCGAGATGACAGAACACTGCGCCGGGTACATGACTACTGAGCCAGGCGGTCTGACCGTAGCCAGGATCATTCAGCCGGTGCCGACAGTCGACCACGACCACGTCGGGGCGATGCAAGGCGATCGCCACCGTTTCCGGCGCCACTATGGTTTTCCAGCTCATGTTCTATTCCCCCTCGAGGAAGGAACGCAAATCAAGGATGATTTCGGCCGTCACGCCCCAAATCAGCCTGCCCTGGTAGTGAAACTCGTGCCACGTTCGCAAGCGGCCGCGGTACTGGGCCTGAACGCGGCGGGCATTGGCACGATCCAGCAGGAAACCCAACGGCACCTCGAAGGCTTCGGCTACCTCCGAAGGGTCGAGGCGTGGCTCGAATTCGGCCTCGATCAAACCCACCACCGGCTGAACCCGGAAGCCGGTGACGGTCAACAGCGGGTTCAGATAGCCCAGGGGCGTCACCAGCCGATCCGGCATGCCGATTTCTTCCCGGGACTCGCGCAGTGCCGCCGCAGCCGGGCTGGCATCGAACGCCTCGATCCGGCCACCCGGAAAACTCACCTGCCCCGAGTGCTGGGTCAGCTGCTCGGAACGGCGCGTGAAGATGACAGTGGGTTCCGACTGGCTCATGCGGATCGGAACCAGCACCGCAGCCGGTCGGGGTGGCACACCCGGAGCGAGCAGATCGCATATGTCGCGGTGGTCGCCGAGCGCGACGTCTGGCGTGTCATCCAGTCGGTGCAGCGAATCGGCCAGGCGCAACGTCCAACCCGGGGCGAACGCGCCCGATTCGATCACGACCGTGCGGCCTGCCTGAGCGGCAGGACTTCGTCCATCAGGCGCTGGCGCTGCTGATCGTCATAACCAAGCCAACCGGCTATCTCGGCGGCATCTCGGAAGCAGCCGGTGCAGTAGCCTTGCTCATCCAGCTCGCAGATTCCGATGCAAGGCGACAGGATGGCTTTGGAACCGCTCATTCGGTTTCTCTCGGCGCCGGCACGAAGACCGGCGCCCACAGTGACTCATACCGTGCTCCGACCGATTCGGCTCGATCGATCGGATTGCCCCGGCGGCGCTTACTTGACCGAAACCAGACGCACGTCGAAGATCACCGCCTGGTTCGGGCCGATCGGCGAACGCGGCGTGTTGCCGTAGGCCTTCTCGGGCGGCAGGAAGATCTCCCAACGCGAACCGGCCTTCATCATCGGCAGCACTTCTTGCAGGCCGGCGATCGGCGAATCCTTGACCACCAGACTCATCGGGGTCGGCTCCTGCCCGCCCTGGGCGGCATAGGTGCTGGCGAATTCCTGTCCACTGGCCAGCGAGCCGCGGAAATGGATCTGCACCTCGCTGTTGGCGCCGGGCTGGCTGCCGTTGCCGGTCTCGATCACCCGGTACTGAATGCCGCTGGGCAACACCTGCACGCCGCTCTTGCTGCGGTTATCGGCCAGGAACCTGTCGCTGCGCGCCTTGTTTTCGTTCGAAACCCGCTCGAACTCGGCGCGCGCCTCGGCAACGGCCTTCTCCTGCATTTTCTGCAGGGCAGCACCCATCTCCTCCGGGCTGACCGCCGGAGTGCTCTGGGCGTAGCCTTCCTGGATTGCACGAACGACCGTGGCGATATCGACTTCGAGCTTGCGCTGGTTCAGGTCGCGGCCGATCTCGTAACCCACCGCGTAGCTGAGCTTGCCCTTTTCGGACGTGGTGTCCTGCGCAAGCGCAACCGGGGCGAGGCTCATCATCAACATCACTGCGAGTACACGCAACTTCATAAACTGCAACCTCCAGAGTGGGAAAAGGCGGCCAAGCCGCCTTCGTGTCAACGCAATAGAATAGACCGATAACGGCTTAACCGCCACTGATAGTCTTGTCCAACGAGGTATGAGCCTGAACCCGCCAGCCTGATTCCAACGAGGTATGAGCCTGGAGGGAGGCGTGAGCCGGCGCACCGGGTCGATCATCACAGCCATGGTGATCGACATGAACGAGTCTCAGGTGCGCA
>JAXMJH010000066.1:0-9556 GCA_034376725.1 Lysobacteraceae bacterium
TGCGCACCTGAGACTCGTTCATGTCGATCACCATGGCTGTGATGATCGACCCGGTGCGCCGGCTCACGCCTCCCTCCAGGCTCATACCTCGTTGGAATCAGGCTGGCGGGTTCAGGCTCATACCTCGTTGGACAAGACTACAGGCTCAAACCGGGCCGGCAATGGGTTACGCTGTGCACCGCACCATTTTTCACGCCGCCGTCATGAGCCATTCCCCGGTCGTCACCTGCACCCGTTTGAATCAGGTCCGCTACGAGATCCGTGGCGAACTGGCCCGGCGCGCGCGCGAACTCGAGGCCGAGGGCCGCACCCTGATCAAGCTCAACATCGGCAACCCCGGCGCGTTCGGCTTCCGCGCGCCGGAGCACCTCCAGCAGGCGATGACCGGGCGGATAGCGCACAGCGATGCCTACTGCCATCAGCAGGGCATCGAGGAGGCCCGCGAAGCGGTCGCCGCCCTGCACCGGCGGCGCGGCGTACACGGCGCCGGCCCGGAGCGGGTGTTTCTGGGCAATGGTGTGAGCGAGCTGATCGATCTGAGCCTGCGCGCGCTGCTCAATCCCGGCGATCAGGTGCTGCTGCCCAGCCCCGACTACCCGCTGTGGAGCGCGGCCACGATCCTCAACGATGGCCAGCCGATCTACTACCGCTGCGACGCGGCCAACGGCTTCCTGCCCGATCCCGAGGAAGTCGAGTCGCTGGTCGGCCCGCGGACCCGCGCCCTGGTGCTGATCAATCCGAACAACCCGACCGGCGCCAGCTATCCACCGGAACTGCTCAGGCAGTTGATCGAAGTGGCCGCGCGGCACCGCTTGCTGCTGTTGGTCGACGAGATCTACGACGGCATCACCTACGACGACACCCCGTTTCAGCCGCTGGCGCCACTGGCTGGCGATCTGCCATGCGTGAGCCTGGGCGGCCTGAGCAAGGTGCACCGCGCCTGCGGCTGGCGGGTCGGCTGGGCGGCGGTGTCCGGCGATCCGTTGCGGATCGGCGACTATCACCACGCGATGGATCTGCTGGGCGCGCTGCGTCTGTGCGCCAACGTGCCGGGGCAGTTCGCGGTCTCTGCGGCCATCGACGGGCCGGACACCATTTCGCCGCTGTGTGCGCCGGGCGGTCGGCTCCACGAAACCCGCCGTGCGGTCATCGAACAGTGCCAGGACAGCCGGTATCTCGATCTGGTTGCACCGGGCGCCGCGCTTTATGCCTTTCCATCAGTGCGACTGGATGCGGTGCCGGCATTCGATGACCATCGCTTCGCGCTCGATCTGCTGGAGCGCGAACAGGTGTTGATCGTTCCGGGTTCCAGCTTCAACCTGCGCGAGCGCAATCACTTCCGGGTCACCCTGCTGCCCGAGGCCGACACCATGCGCGATGTCTTCGGCCGCATCGACCACGCCCTGGACCGCTGGGCGGCCAAGACAACCGGAGCGCGCAGCGTTGCCTGAGCCGGGCGCGCCGGCGAACTGGCTGGCGCTGGGCGACAGCTACACCATCGGCGAGGGCGTGCCCGAGGCCGGGCGTTGGCCCAACCAGCTGGCCGCACGGCTGAATCGACAGGGCATCGCGGTACTGCCGCCGCGCATCCTGGCCACCACCGGATGGACCACGGCGGAGCTGTCGGCTGCGATGGATGAACAGGAGCCGCTCGGCCAGTGGTCGCTGGTCAGTCTGCTGATCGGCGTCAACGATCAGTATCGCGGTCGGTCGCCGGCCGACTACCGCCCCGCGTTCTGCGACCTGCTCACCCGGGCGATCGCGCTCGCTCAAGGTCGCGCAGACCGGGTGCTGGTGGTGTCCATTCCGGATTGGGGGCAGACGCCTTTCGCCGATCAGCAAGGCCGCGACAGCCGGGAGATATCGGCCCGGATCGATGCCTTCAATGCGGTGGCGCGCGAGGAAAGCCAGCGTCGGGGCTGCCCCTGGGTGGATGTCACCGGCATCAGCCGCGACCGAGGCGGACAGTCGGACATGCTGGCAGCCGATGGGCTGCACCCGTCGGCGGCGATGTATGCCCGGTGGGCCGATCAGGCCTACCCGGCGGCGCGGGCCGCGCTGCTCACCAGATGAAGTTCAGTGCGATCACCACCGGATTGGACTGGCCATCCTCGAACCGCGCCGAGCATTCGACGGTCTGGGTCTGCTCGCCGGACATGCCGGGGTCGAGGATCACTTCGGCCCGGACCGAGCTGACGCCGGACGCGTCGGTTTGCAGCGAAGTACGCAAGGCGTCGCTGTCGAGTCGATAGGTTTTGCCGGCGAGGCGTTCGGCGACGGCACTCTCGCAGGCCGAAACGATTTTTTGTTCCTTGCCGGCGCAGGCCGCCAGAACGACCAGCATGCAAACGAAGATCAGGGTGCGCATGGTATTTTTCTGCTCCCTCTTGGGTCGTCGTCGCCGGGAACGCGACGGCCCGATCAGCCTAGCGCATCGCACACCGGCAAGCGATGTGCGCCGCACCATCGGTCACGCTGCGGCTACACTTCGCCCATGCCGGCATTCCAGTATCAGGCGCTCAGCGCCGATGGTCGTACTCAGCAGGGCGTTGTTCAGGCCGACACGGCCCGGGCCGCGCGCGCGACGCTGCGCGAACGCGGGCTGGCCCCGCTCTCGGTCGACGAGCTGCTTGGCGCGCAGGGCGAACGCCAGCGTCTGTCCGACTCGGCCCGGCTGGCCTTTGCCCGTCAGCTGGCCACCCTGACCCACGCCGGTTTGCCGCTTGACGAGGCGCTTGCCGCGCTCGCCGAGGGCGCCGAGGGCCGGATGCAGGCAATCGCGCTGGCGGTGCGCGCCAGGGTGATGGAAGGCGCCACGCTGGCCGCCGCGCTGGCAGAGTATCCGGGCAGCTTCGACGCGCTGTTTCGCGCCAGCGTGGCGGCTGGCGAGCACAGCGGTCGGCTTGACGTGGTGCTGGCGCGGCTGGCCAGCCACCTGGAATCGCGCGATGCCTTGCGCCGCGAACTGATTTCGGCGCTGACCTACCCGGCCCTGTTGCTGGTGGTTGCGTTGCTGGTGGTCGCTGGGCTGCTGACTTACGTGGTGCCCCAGGTGACCGAGGTGTTCGTTCGCAGCGGTCAGGGTCTGCCGCTGCCGACCCGGGCGCTGTTGGCCATCAGCAGCGGGTTGGCAAGCTTCGGTCCCTGGTTGCTGCTGGCCCTGGCGCTGCTCGGCGCGATTCTGGGCGGGCTGTGGCGGCGCCCTTCGGTGCGCCGACGCCGGCATACTCTGTGGCTTGGACTTCCGGGGCTTGGTCGTCTCCTGATCAAAATGGAAACCGCGCGTTTCGCCCGCACCCTGGCTTTGCTGGGTTCGAGCTCGGTGCCGCTGCTCGACGCCCTCAAGCTGGCTTCGCTGACCGTGCAGAACGAGGCGCTGGTCGAGTCGCTGGACGGCGTCGCAGCCCGGGTGCGCGAAGGCGTTCCGCTGTCGGCTGCACTGGCCCGAACCGGCCGTTTTCCGCCGCTGGTGGCGCGTCTGGTGGCCAGCGGAGAGCGCGCGGGCCGGCTGGATGCGATGCTGGACGAAGCCGCCGATCAGCTCGAGCGCGAACTGCAAACCGTGATCCAGGTCGCCGCCGGAACTTTGGGTCCGGCGGTTATTCTTCTGGTCGGCGGCTTGGTGCTGTTCATCGTGCTGGCGATACTGTTGCCGATCTTCCAGATGAATCAACTCATTCGCTGAACCGGGCGGCGTGCGCGGCCGGGTGCCGCCGATACTTGTCCGCTCGACCCGTTCTCCGTCAGGATCCGATCGATGTCCGTGCTTCGATTCGAAAGCGTCAGCAAGCGTTATCCGGGTGGTCACGATGCCCTGGTCGACGTTGGCTTCGATCTCGAAGAGGGACGGATGCTCTTCGTCACCGGCCACTCTGGCGCCGGCAAGAGCACGCTGCTGCGGCTGATCCACCTCAGCGAGCGGCCCAGCCGGGGCGCGGTGGTGGTGCTCGGGCGCAATCTGAACACCGTGCGCGGCCGGCAGGTGGCGGTCCATCGCCGGCAGGTCGGCGTGGTGTTTCAGGATCATCGCCTGCTCACCGAGCGCACGGTCTCGGAAAACGTCGGCCTGCCGCTGGTGATCGCCGGTGCGCCGCGCGCCGACATCGCCCGCCGGGTGCGCCTGGTGCTGGAACGGGTGGGCCTGGCCGACCGGGGCAATGCGCTGCCGGTGGCGCTGAGCGCCGGCGAGCAGCAGCGCGTCGGCATCGCCCGGGCCATCGTCGGCCAGCCGGCCCTGCTGGTGGCCGACGAGCCGACCGGCAATCTCGATCCCAAGCTGGCCCTGGAAGTCATGCAGCTGTTTGCCGAGTTGCCGGCCAGCGGAACCAGCGTGCTGGTCGCCAGCCATGACCTGATGCTGGTCAAGCGCATGCGCCAACGGGTGCTGGTGCTCGATCACGGTCGGCTGGTCGACGATATCCCGCCCGAGGATCTGGCAGCGTGACCACGGCCCGACCCAAAACCGAGCGTAAACCCGCCGCTGAGCGACGCACCCGTCCGGGTCCGATCGAAGCGCTGCGCGGCTGGTTGGTGCTGCACGTCTACGGGCTGGTATCCAGCCTCGGGCGGATCGCTGCCCGGCCGTGGGCGACGCTGCTCACCGTCGGCGTGATGGCGGTCGCGCTGGCCCTGCCGCTGGCACTCTGGCTGGGCCTGCAGAACCTCGAACAGTTTTCAGGCAGCGTGCGCGAATCCCGCGAGATCGGCCTGTTTCTGAAGCCGGACGTGGTCATGGCCGACGCCGAGCGGCTGGCCGACACGCTGCGCGCGCGCGACGACGTGGCCGGCGTGGCGGTGCGCAGTCCGGAGCAGGGCCTGGACGAGTTTCGCGCCATGAGCGATCTGGCCCCGGCGCTCGATCTGCTCGAACACAATCCCTTGCCGGCGGTCTTGATCGTCGATCCGGTCGGCGACAGCACTGCGCTGGCTGCGGCGCTGGGTGGGCTGGATGAGGTCGAGATCGTTCAGCACGACGCGCTTTGGCGACAGCGTCTGGACGGCTGGCTGGCGTTCGGCGAGCGGCTGGTGTGGGTGGTTGCCGTGCTGCTCGGCTTCGGCGCGCTGCTGGTGGTCGGCAACACAGTACGGCTGGATATCCAGTCACGGGAGGAGGAAATCACCGTGCTCCAGCAGCTTGGCGCCAGCGACGGTTTCGTGCGAAGGCCCTTCCTGTACCTCGGCGTCTGGTATGGTCTGACCGCCGGCCTGCTGGCATTGGCCCTGGTGGTGGCGGCCGGCGCGGCGCTCCAGGCGCCGCTGTCGCAGCTGGTGGCCAGCTATGGCAGTGAGCTGGCCCTGCATGGCCTCCCCGCCGTGCGGCTGGTTCAGGCGCTGGCGCTGGCCATTGCCCTGGGCTGGCTCGGTGCGCTGCTGGCGGCACAGCATCATTTGCGTCGAACCCGACCGGTCGAACTCTGACAACCATGAACGCCAGCGGCCTGATTTATCTGCAAACCGACGCTCCACGCATCCTCGTGGTGGATGGCTCTCGGCTGACCCGCAGCCTGATCGCCCAGGTGCTCGGCAAGGCACTGCCGCGCGCCGAGGTGGTGGCCTGCGCCAGCGGCGAGGAGGCTTGCCGCACACTGGAAACCGGCGCCGTCGATCTGGTCACCACCGCGCTGCACCTGCCTGACATGGATGGCCTGGCGCTGGCCCGGCACATCCGCGAGCACACCCCGCAGGCCTATATCCCGATCATCGTGGTTTCCGGCGAGGCCCAGGAAGCGCTCGAATCGCGGCGGCTGACCGACGATGTCACCGACTACTTCGACAAGGCACTGGGGATGGATGCGCTGGCCGCCTTCATTCGCGGCTACGTCGCGCCTGAGGACGCCACCGGCGGCGAGGTGCTGTATGTCGAGGACAGCCGGGTGGTGGCCATGGCCACCCGGCGCATGCTGGAAAAGCACGGCTTGCGGATCACCCACTGCCCCGGCGTCGAAGAGGCCATCGTTCATCTCGACAACGCCTTGGCCGAAGGCCGGGCGCCGGGCGCCGATGTGTTGCTGACCGACGTCTACCTCAAGGGCGAACTGAGCGGAAAAGACCTGGTTCGGCTGGTGCGTGGTCAGTACGGCTACGGCAAGGGCCATCTGCCGATCGTGGTGATGACCGGCGATGCCAACTCGGACAACCAGTCCGATCTGCTGCGGCTGGGCGCCAACGACCTGGTACTCAAGCCGATCGACGAGCGCAGGCTGGTCACCAAGTTGATGTTCCAGATTCGACTCGGCCGTCTTCAGCGCAGCCGCCGGGCCGCCGCCGGGCAATGACCGGCCCGCGCCTGGAGCCGTCCTGGAAGCAGCAGGTCGGCGACTATCTCGGGCGAGCGGACATGCAGCAGCTGGCGGACTTTCTGCGCGCCGAAAAGGCTGCCGGCAAACGGATCTATCCGCCCGGTGCGGAAATCTTTGCCGCGCTCGACGCCACGCCTTTCCCGCAGGTCAAGGCGGTGATCATCGGCCAGGATCCGTATCACGGCCCCGGCCAGGCCCACGGCTTGTGTTTCTCGGTCCGGCCCGGGCTGCCGGTGCCGCCCTCGCTTCACAACATTTACAAGGAAATAGCCGACGATCTGGGCATGAAGCCGCCAGATCACGGCTATTTGATGGCGTGGGCCGAGCGCGGCGTGCTCTTGCTCAACGCCGTGCTGACGGTCGAGGCCGGTCGTGCCGGCAGTCATCAGGGCAAAGGCTGGGAAGGCTTCACCGATCGCATCATTCAGCGCCTGAACGACCAGCGCGAGGGGCTGGTGTTCCTCCTCTGGGGCAGCTACGCCCAGCGCAAGGGCGCGCTGATCGACCGCCAGCGGCACTGCGTCCTGCGTGCCCCGCACCCCTCGCCGCTGTCGGCCCATCGGGGCTTTTTCGGCTGTGGCCACTTCGGCAAGTGCAATCGCTACCTGGCCAAGACCGGCAAAGCGCCGATCGACTGGTCGCTGCCGGCGCGCTCGGCGCTGTTGCCGGAGGCCGGTTGACGGCCCGGAGCGCCGAATCCCGGTCGCGGACTGAACCTGCCGCACCCGATGTTCGGTTTCTCCCGCTGTCCGCCACCCTTCAGGCCATTGCCAAAGATCGCCGCCGTCACGGCGTTTGACCGACTTTCGATGCGTTCAGCCTTCCTTTAGCACTCTCCTTTGGCGAGTGCTAAACTCGTGCGCATGAGCGAACAGACGATCACCATGAATCACGCCCTGGTGGCCAATAATCTGCCGATTCCCAGCGCACTCGGCTCGCTGGAGGCCTACATCGGAGCGGTCAACCAGATTCCCGTACTTACCGTCGAGGACGAGCAGGCGCTGGCGCGCAGCTACCGGGACGAAGAAAACCTGGATGCGGCCAAGCAACTGGTCATGTCGCATCTGCGCTTTGTGGTGCATGTCGCCCGCGGATATCAGGGCTATGGCCTGGGCATGGGCGATCTGATTCAGGAAGGCAACATCGGCCTGATGAAGGCGGTCAAGCGCTTCGATCCCGATCAGGGCGTACGCCTGGTCAGCTTCGCCGTGCACTGGATTCGTGCCGAAATGCACGAGTTCATCCTGCGCAACTGGCGCATTGTGAAAGTCGCGACCACCAAGGCCCAGCGCAAACTGTTCTTCAACCTGCGCAGCCAGAAAAAACGCCTGGCGTGGCTGAACAACGAGGAAGTCCACCGTGTGGCGGAAAGCCTCGGCGTGGAGCCGCGGGAAGTGCGCGAGATGGAAAGTCGCCTGACCGGCCATGACATGGCCTTCGACCCGGCCGCCGAAGCGGACGACGACAGTGCTTTCCAATCGCCGGCCAACTATCTGGAAGACCACCGGTACGACCCGGCGCGTCAACTGGAAGATGCCGACTGGAGCGACAACTCCAACCACAACCTGCACGAAGCGCTGGAAGTGCTGGACGACCGCAGTCGTGACATTCTCTACCAGCGCTGGCTGGCAGAAGAAAAAGCCACGCTGCATGACCTGGCCCAGAAGTACAACGTGTCGGCCGAGCGGATTCGTCAGCTTGAGAAAAGCGCGATGAACAAGCTGAAACTGTCGATCGCCGCCTAACACGCAGCGAATGGCCAAAAAAATGCCCCGATCGAAAGATCGGGGCATTTTTGTTTGCAGTCGACAACCTCAAATATAGCGCGGTCACAAAAATGTGAGAGCGGGCTTACTTCCACATTTGGTTTTGTGTGGTGTCAGTTTGACCACGGCGCCTGGCGTGTTTTGTTCAGCTCATTCAAATAGCCTGTACCGCCCAACTGCCCCATCTGCTGACGAATCCACGCCGCCCGCCGCGCCACATATGCCGTCGGGTGGCTGGCACTCCACACCCGCGGGTTAGGCAGCACCGCCGCCAGATAGCTGGCCTGCTGCCGCGAAAGCCCCTTGGCACTCACCCCAAAGTGGTGCCGAGCCGCCGCTTCTGCGCCAAACACCCCTTCATCCCATTCCACGCTATTGAGGTACACCTCAAGAATCCGCTGCTTGGGCCACAGGATTTCGATCAGTCCGGTAAACCAGGCTTCCAGGCCCTTGCGCAAATAACTGCGGCCGGCCCATAAGAAAAGGTTTTTCGACACCTGCTGGCTCAGCGTGCTGGCGCCGCGAATCGAGCCGCCGCGCTCGTTATGCAGCAGGGCGGCCTGGATCGCGCCGAAATCAAAGCCCCAGTGCTGGGGGAAGCGCTGGTCTTCGCCGGCCATGACCGCCACTTTCAGGTCGTCGGAGATCTCATCCCACGGCACCCAGGTGCGTTGCAGGTCGATGGGCTCGCCGTCGACCCAGGATTCGATCTTGCGTTCGATCATCAGCGCAGTGAACGGCGGCGGTACTACACGAAACAGCAGCACCAGCAAAATACTGCCGATGACAAACCATTTCACGACTTTGAGAAAACGACTGAAGAGGACACGCAGCATAGAGATGGCTTGGCCGAACCCGTTGAGCGGGCCATTATACAGACCCTGTCCAATGAGTCTGACTGGAGTTCCTCATGCTGCGTGGCTTTCTGATGTTGGCGGCTTTTTTCGGTTTTACCGGTGTTGCCCTCGGCGCATTTGCCGCCCACGGCCTGAAAAAAAGCCTGAGTGCTGAATACCTGGCGATTTTCCACACTGGCGTGACCTATCAGTTGGTACACGCCCTGGCCTTGTTTGGCGTGGCCTTGCTGGCCGCGCACCTGCCCGGGCGCCTGGTGATGTGGGCCGGGGTGTCGTTTACCATCGGTATCCTGCTGTTCTCCGGCAGCCTGTATCTGCTGACCACCATCGGCATCGGCAAGCTGGGGATCATCACCCCGTTCGGCGGCCTGGCGTTCCTGATCGGCTGGCTATGCCTTGGCCTGGCCGCCTGGCGCCTGCAATGACCGCTTGACGCTTGTAGCTGACCTTCAGGTCATGATCAGGCTAGAATGCTGGCCCCTAAAAACGAGGGCGGCCCTGGCATGCGCATTCAGTTGAACGGCGAACCCTATGAACTGCCCGACGGTGAAACCGTCGCGGCCCTGCTGGCCCTTCTGGAACTGACCGGACGTCGCGTCGCAGTGGTCCACGCCATCGGCGGCGGCTAGCCTGC
>JAXMJH010000067.1:0-36033 GCA_034376725.1 Lysobacteraceae bacterium
GCCCGAAGGAGACAAATCCGCGCCAGCGATCTAGACTGCCAGCCCCACGCTCAACCGGGCACCCGCCACTGGCTTCCCATGGTCCGGAATAGTGGCTTCCCATGCGCCGGAACGGTGGCTTCTCATGGGCGGAATATCCAACCACCGCTTTGCTGTCCTTGGCGTTGACGTAGCGCAGGCTGGCGCGCACCAGGTGCACGATGCACAGTTGCGTCAGCGTCTTCGGGAACACGGCGTTCACCGCTTCGGGCAGGCCCTTGAGGCCATCCATGCTGGCGATGTAGATGTCCTGTACCCCGCGCTGGCGCAGCTCAGTCAGTACCGCCAGCCAAAACTTCGCGCCTTCGTTCTCCGTCGCCCAGGCCCCGCACCAGCTCTACCAGAGCTATCGCCTCAAGCTGGAGTTCGAGCGCACCGCCAGCCGACTGATCGAAATGCAGTCCAGAGACTACCTGGCCCTGCCGCACCGCGCCTGAGGGGCTGAGGCACCGCGCGACTGCGGATGGATAGCTGGCTGGAGGCGCTTATCGATCCGGCTGGCAATGTCGATGAACGCGACAGGCGAGCAGCCCGTCCCGGGCCGCAGGCCGCAAGGCGGGAGTGCCGGTTGCATAGGTGCTCGTCAACGATATTTCCTGCCCGGTCGATAGCGCACGGCCGGGGTGCAGCGCGGCCGGCATCGCGAGCAGTTTCAGCCCTCTATCGGACCGTGATCTGGTCGCCATGGGTGACATTGACGTGCGTCTGATAGTAATACTTGTCCGTCATCCGGCCGTCCACGGAGAAGTAAATCGGCGTGCGCACAGCCGCACCCCGTACCAGGATGTCTTTGCCCTTGAGGGCGACCAGCGGATGCTCGCCCAGCCGCCGAGCGAGTTGCTGGGCTGCCCGTGGAGTGATTGCAACCGTGAGGTTTCGCTGGTCTCGGTAATCGAGCTCAGAGTTCAGATAGGTCTGATTGCTCTGAGTGCCGGTGGCCTGCACCTTCATGGCGAATGTGCCCTTCACACCGGCCGGGGCGGCATCCGCAGCCAATAAGATCGCCTCACGCGGCTTGATCCACGGGCCTTCAGGGCCAGAAGCCTGCGGGGCAAGGGGCGTGCTGGCACACCCGCCGAGCAAGGCGAATACCAGCGAGATCAGCGGGAGCAGATTCTTCACGGCGAAAGATCCTTCTTTGGAGAGTCGATCCCGCGTCAGGCGGACTGCGGTCCACGACGGAGCCGGGATGTCCCATCATAGCTCGACCCGCGCGCGCCTCATCTCCGCTGCCGCAACGCCTACCCAACGTACTCGAATGCGCGCCAAAGCGTCCGGCGATTTCCCGGTGACCACAACCTCCGCTCGCCCAACTCTCGCGGATGACGCTTGCCGCTGACCAAAATGAAACGCCGCACCCAGCCCAAGTATGTCACCTCGATCCGCCTGGCCAGACCAAGCCGCCGGATGCGCCCCCGGATCTGATCCAGCAATCGGACAGGCTGCCTGCGGGCACCACTTGTCAGCACGCCCGTCCGGTGGGAGGATTGCCCGAGAATCGCCTCGGCGGCGCGATAAAGCCTGCAAGCTCAGGCGGCGTGCGTACGCTGCGCTACCGGGATAATCAGTTGTTCGTGGCGGGCTCTTTCCTGTCCGACGGCACCCAAGGGCTGGCTTAGGCTGCGGGCTTGTACGGCGATTTGCCTTTGAATATTAGTTATGTATAAGGACAAACAGTGAGCCTAGGGATAATGGAACAACTCACTCATAGTACAGTGAGAATAGAGACGAACCTTCGTGGCGGAGATCTATCTACAGGTACAGGCTTTTATATGAATTTTCTTCAAAAGGAAGATTCCTGCATTCCCGTTATTGTCACAAATAAGCATGTGGTGGCGAATGCCAACACTGGTCGATTCCACGTAACACTCGCTACGAACGAGGGCCTGCCTGATACAGGTAAGCACCAACAGTTCCAGTTCGATCAATTTGAGAAACGATGTATAAGGCACCCGAATCCAGAGGTCGATCTTGCGGCCTTTGTAATCGGTCCTTTGATAAATCGAGTGCAACAAGCCGGAGGCAAACTTTTCTATGTTGCAATCCAAACTGGACTGATTCCAAAAGATGAAGAGCGACAGTCCTATTCGTCGATGGAGGATATAGTTATGATCGGTTACCCAAATGGAATTTGGGATGCAAAAAATAATCTTCCAGTGATACGAAAAGGCATCACGGCTACGCATGCGAACGTGCCTTGGAATGGCAAGCCTGAGTTCCTAACAGACATTGCGAGTTTTCCTGGCTCCAGCGGCTCACCCGTATTCCTGGCAAATATTGGCGGATATATGGATAAAAAGGGCAATACCTATATGGGCAGCCATCGTATTCGCCTGCTTGGCGTTCACTATGCTGGCGCTATGCACACTGCATCAGGTCAAATCCAGATTGTGACCGCACCAACTTCGAATGTTCCAGTACCGATTACCCAGATCCCCAATAATATTGGGGTGGCTATTAATTCCAAGGAGATTTTTGGTCTTGAAGAAGAGGTTGAACGAGTCATTGACGCAAATGCATAACAATCCGCTCCAGAGCGACCAAGGCATGCCGTCACGCCTTTTGCATCCGCAAAAGCCACGCCAACATACTTTAGCGCCTGAGCAGGGGCGTTATGCGTAGGAAATGCAGGTGATCAGGCGTAGGATGTTTTTGCGTATATGTATCAGCGGCTTTGTAGTTCTCGCGATCACTTGCGCATGGCTGTGGTATATCTTTAGCGATCTCCCCGACGCTCTCACAAAGGATCTGCATCCACCGACAGGTGTGCTGATCGATAATGTACGCCTGGTGTCGATGGTCCCGGGTGCGTCGGAAACCGAACGTGCGAGAGCGGTTCTTGTGATGGGGGACCGCATCACCGAGGTTGGAGCCGCGGGAAGTCTACGCGCGCCACAGGGCGTACGGGTCGTGGATGGTCGTGACTCCACCTTGATCCCGGGGCTGATCGACGCGCACATTCACCTCAATGACGAGGCCGAATTGGCTGCCTATCTAGCCCACGGTGTGACCGGCGTGCGCAATATGTCCGGGTACCCCTTTCATTTACGACTTGCGGAGCGGATCGAAGCGGGCGCAATTCTCGGACCAGATTTGATCACTACGGGTCAAATTCTCAATGGCAGAGGCCCCAATCAACTGATCTTGCAGAAGACTGTAACCACGGCTCAAGAAGCCCGTGCAGCCGTCCGAAAGCAATACGAAGCCGGATTCAGGGCGGTTAAGGTCTACTCAAATCTTACAAGGGAGGCCTTCGAGGCGATCCTGGATGAGGCAGACCAGCTCGGCATGAGGGTTACCGGCCATTCTCCCGAAGGGCTGCGTACGCCCGGAGTTCCGCGAAACGAACCCTTTGCGGTCGCTTGGGAAACTTCGCTTGGACGTGGGATGTCGACTTTGGAACATATCGAAACGATTGTTTGGCATAGCCTACGGGGCGAGCTGGACGGAGGCGGAATGCGTGAAATAGCCGCACAGTTAGCTGCTTCTGGCGAAGTTGTGACGCCTACGCTGATCGCCCACAGGAGACTGGTCCGGATCGCTGAAACACAGGGGGCGTATCTGGATCAGCCCGGCTCCGACACCATCAATCCACTTGTGCGGCGGTTTGAGAGAGGCTCAGAAGAGTATTGGAGCGGAGTTGATCCGTCAACGCATGAAGGGCCTCACGCGGACTTCCTTCTCGTTGCAATCCGGCTACTCTATCAGGCCGGCGTACCCCTAATCGCTGGCACGGATAGCGGCGGCTTTGGCCTCATTCCTGGTGCTTCCATGGCCCGCGAGCTTGAGCTTATGGTGGCGGCCGGGTTAACACCACACGAAGCTCTTGCGGCTGCCACTCGCGTCAGCGCAGAAGCTCTTGGTTTTCAGCGAACAGGGGTGATAGCGCCGGGCTATCGCGCTAATATGGTATTGCTTCCAGAGGACCCGATGAGGCGGATCGGCGCCATTGAGTTCCCGGCAGGGGTGATGATAGGTGGGTACTGGCTCGATGAGATCGAGCTGGAGGCGATGAAAGATTCGGCCAGACATTCTTCTTTTGTTCGCTCGTTTTTGCGAGTGCTGGAAATGAAAGTGTATGAGTAGCTGCAGGTCATGTGCCGGATTGGGTAAGTAATCAGCCAGGATCGAACATGAGACGGTACTTCGCGTTTCAGCGGAAGTCGCTTCGCGCCTCCCCTGGGAAACCCGGGTCGGAAACCCGGGTCGGAGTGCATTTTCTCCATTTCAGAACTTTCCTGGACGAACCCCCGCGAACTCCCAGAAACCCGGGTCAGAGTGCATTTTCTCCCTAACGAAGAAGGCTAGATCGTGCGCTGCCACGACCTGAGCCGTTAATGATTTTTTCAAGCCAAGCCGGTATCAGGGCGGCTTCACCCAGGCGTTGAAGACCATGAACGATATGCGTGCCATTTTCGTAGCTTCAATTCTTGTGGTCCTCTGTGGGTGCTCAAAGGTTCCGGCTCCTACAGAGGCATCAAAACCCAACAAGGGTTCCGTCAATGATCTGAACAAGGTTGAGCCTGTAACTGTAGATTTAGATCGGGACGGGAGGCCTGACCTAGTGTCGCTTCAGCTTGAAGGAAGAAAAGGAGTCCTCTCTGTTATATATGGCACAGGTAAATCTGAGAGGGCGGAGTTCGCAGTCGGTTCCGATGAGCAATTTGCAATTTGTAGCGGGGATCACATCGCGCTTGAGGTTGAGCTTCAATCTCAAGGCGTTGAGGAGGCTCTGGGCGCAATTCCAGATGGCTACCGAGTCTGCGAAACATGCTATGAAATTCAAGTTTCTGGAGGCGAGTGCGATCCGCTCCAATTCTTCTGGAACGAGAATTCAAAGGTCTTGGACTGGTGGCGAGTATAGGCTCTAACCATTCGCTGCAGTCGCGAGTGCATTCACCAGGACGCGCTGCGAGGCGAGGCTGAGCGGATTCTTGCCAGGATGGAGTCGCGCAATTGCGGCGGCAACCTTGACGCTTTCATACAGGACAACCGGGACGCGGTCTTGCTCGCCATCAAGGGCCGAGATGGGGCCTGATGAAGAAGGCTGGGTCGTGCGCATCCGCCATCCGATCCTTTTTCTGGACGGGCCCGTTCAGTAGCCAGTGTTGTGCACTCCACGTGACCGGAACGGCGATCCCGGCTACTCTCGCGGCTTCGTTCGGTTTGGAAGGATGGTCATGAGTTCTCACTCGCGCATCGCGCTGGTTTGCCTGCTGGCGCTGGCTGTGGCGGTTCCGGCGCCTGTCGCCTGGGCCGAGGAGGCCCGGCGTTCGTTCGCTGAAGTCGATCTGGAGCAGATCATGGCCGATCCGGACTGGATCGGGCCGGCGGTGGAAGATCCGTACTGGATGCTGGACGGCAGTCGGGTGCTGTTTCGGCTCAAGCGCGAGGGCAGCCCGGTGCGCGATCTGCACGAGTACGCGCTCGACGACGGCCGGGTGCGGCCGGTGCTGGACCCGGCGCTGGAAACTCTCGACGGCGCCGACCCGGTGTTCGACAGCGGCCGTCGGCGTGCCGGCTTCGTGCGCAATGGCGATGTGTTCGTCCGCGAGCTGGACACCGGGCGGCTGAGCCAGCTCACCCGCGGCGCCGGCAATGCGCAGTCGCTGATGTTCGTGTCCGATGATGGCGGCCTGGCCTGGCGGGTCGGCAATGACTGGTTCGGCTGGCGGTTCGATGCGCCGGTGGTGGCGCCGCTGGCCCTGCTCAAGGCGGAAAAAGACCCGGATGCGAAACCGGAGGCGGACCCGGCCCGCGACCACGAGCTGCGCCTGGTCGCCACGCTGGCGCGCGAGAAAGCCCAGCGCGAGGCGCAGCGCGAGTTCGACGATGCGCTGCGCGCAGCCGATGCCAGCCGTGCGCCGCGCCCGGTGTATCTGGGCGACAAGGTGGAGATCGTGAGCAGCGCACTGTCGCCCGATGGCCGCTGGCTGCTGGCGGTCACCCAGGCGAAGAACGGCGACCGTGGCCGGGCCGGCAAGATGCCCAAGTACGTCACCGAGACCGGATTCGAGGAGGTCGAGGACGTGCGCACCCGGGTCGGTCGCAACCCGCCGCCGGCGCACACTTTGCATCGGATCGACCTGATCGATGGCAGCATCGCCGAGCTGAAGTTCGATCCACTGCCCGGCATTACCGAAGACCCGCTGGCGGACCTTCGCAAGGCTGCCGGCAAGGATCCGCTCAACGGGCAGCGCCCGGTTCAAGTGGCCGGTATGCGGTTCAGCCGCGACGGCGCGCGCGTTGCGGTGATGCTGCGGGCGATCGACAACAAGGATCGCTGGATCGCCACGCTCGACGCCGGCCAGAGCGCGCTCAGCCCGGCCCACCGGCTCACCGATCCGGCCTGGATCAACTGGCGCTACAACGATTTCGACTGGCTGCCCGACAACCAGACGCTGTGGCTGCAATCGGAGCAGTCCGGCCATGCCCACCTGTACACCCTGGTGCCCGGCAAGCGCGCCAAGGCGCTGACCGAGGGCGAATGGGAAGCCACCGATCCGGTGTTGTCGGCGGATGGCGGCACGCTGTACTTTCTGTGCAACCGGGAATGGCCCGGCGACTGGGAGCTGTGCGCGAGGGAGCTGGCCGGCGGGCCGGTGCGCGAGCTGACGGCGCTCGATGGCGTGGAGAGTTTCGTGCTGTCGCCCGATGGCCGGCGCGCGGCGCTGCGGGTGTCGTCGAGCTACACACCGCCGCAACTGACCGTGCTCAACCTCGACGACGGTCTGGTCCGGCCGGTCACCGATACCCGAACGCCCGAGTACCGCGGCATCGACTGGATCGCGCCCGAATACGTGCAGGTGCCATCCAGCCACGGCGCCGATCCAGTCTGGGCCAAGCTGTACACGCCGGCCCGGCTGGAGCCCGGCAAGCGCTATCCGATCGCGCTGTTCGTGCATGGCGCGGGGTATTTGCAGAATGTCTGGTCGCGCTGGCCGAATTATTTCCGCGAGCAGATGTTTCACAACCTGCTGGTCGCCAATGGCTACATCGTGCTGGACATGGACTATCGCGGTTCGGCCGGCTACGGCCGCGACTGGCGCACGGCGATCTACCGGCAGATGGGCCACCCGGAGCTGGAAGATTATCTCGACGGCATCGACTGGCTGGTCGACAACCGACAGGGCGATCGCGATCGGGTCGGCGTGTACGGCGGCAGCTATGGCGGCTTCATGGCGTTCATGGCGCTGTTCCGCGCGCCCGAGTCGTTCCACGCCGGCGCCGCGCTGCGCCCGGTCACCGACTGGACCAGCTACAACCACCCCTACACGTCCAACATCCTCAACACGCCGGACATCGACCCGGAGGCCTACCGCAAGTCCTCGCCGATCGAATACGCCGACGCGCTGCAGGGCCATCTGCTGATCAGCCACGGCATGATCGACGACAACGTGTTCTATCAGGACAGCGTGCGTCTGGCGCAGCGGCTGATCGAACTGCGAAAGGACAACTGGGAGCTGGCCAGCTACCCGCTGGAACGCCACGGCTACGTTCACCCGGAAAGCTGGTTCGATCAGTATCGGCGGATATTCAAGCTGTTCGAGCGGGCCTTGAAGCGGGATGAGTGAGCCGGGGCTGCATCGGGGTTTAAATGAGCCGATCCGTCCGGTCGAGTCCCGGCTTACGGGCCTGCGGCCCGAAGCCGGGGTACGCGGCGCGGCCGTCGCGCATCACCAGCTCGAGTAGCCCGGATTGCAGCGCAGCGAAAATCCGGGACCGCCGGGACACGCAGCGAAAGCCAGAACCTTCGGCGAACCGAAACATCCCGGTCGCGGGCGTGGTCCGCTCCTACAGGTTGAAGCCTCTCTTGAACAAACCCGAGTAGCCCGGATTGCAGCGCAGCGAACCGAGCGCGGGCGCAGCCCAAGCGAAGGCGCAGCGGGCGCAGCCCGCGTTGCCGCGTAGCGGCCGAATGCCGGGACCGCCGGGACACACATCGAAAGCCAGAACCTTCGGCGAACCAAAACGTCCCGGTCGCGGGCGTGGCCCGCTCCTACAGGTTGAAGGCCATTCTTGACAAACCCGAGTAGCCTGGATTGCAGCGCAGCGAAAATCCGGGACCGCCGATGCCCCGAACTTCACGCCCATTCCCGGCTTACGGGCCTGCGGCCCTAAGCCGGGCTGCGCGGCGCGACGCGGCATCCGTCTTTCGGGGCGTGCTTGCGGGCGTGCTTGCGGACGGATATCCGGGGGCGTTCGAGGGGCGCTTGATCTCGGGGCCAATCCATTCGGCATGGCGGCGGCGACTGGTGCGGCGGGCGGGCCGTGCGCTGACGCGTTTCATTTCGTCGGGGTAGACTTCGCTCATGACCGAGAAGAAGCTGACCCGTTCACGCAATCGCTGGCTAGCTGGAGTGTGCGGCGGCATCGCCGAGTACGTTGGCTGGTCGCCCGGCCTTACCCGGCTGGCCTATGTGGTTGTATCGATACTGTCGGCCGGATTTCCCGGCATCCTGATCTATATCGTGCTTTGGCTGGTCATGCCGGCCGCGCCCCGTGAGGACTGACGGCCGGCTGCGAGCGCCGTCCGCGATGCGCAGACCGAATGCCCTTGCCTGCCGATTCCTGCCGGGCTCGCCGGCTGTCCAGGCGTGGTTTTCATTCCATGTCTGCGCCCGTTCGAAGCCGTTATCGGGCTGGTCGATGCGCGGTCGCAGGCGAGCGGTAACGGGTTCGCCAAAGGTGCCCTCGCTGCTCGATGGCTGCGGGGCGACACATGACTGATTTCGCATTGCCCGTCCGTGGGCCGCCCGGCCCGGACCCCGGCGACTCCACCGACCGGCAGCGTCCCGGCTCGGCGAATGCCGACAGGGAGCGCGCCTATCGGCGTCATTTTCTGGCTGCGGACCGCCGCAGCGCCATGCTGGCGGTCGCCGTGTTCGCCGGATTCAAGCTGGCGTTCGGGGTATTCGACCTGCTGTGGCAAAGCCTGCCGGTGGCGGAACAGCTGTTGGCGGTGCGCCTGGCGTTTGTGGCGCTGTCGTTCGGCTTCATCCTGTTGTTTCGGCGGATCGCTTCGGCCAGTGCGCTGGATGCGGCCATGCTGGCCTGGACCACGCTGGCGGTGGCGGCCAATTTCTTCACCATCGTGCACCGCCCCGAGGATCATTTCGGCTTTGTCAGCACCTCGCCCATCCTGATCATTCTCTTCTTCGCGTTCTTCCGGAACCGCATCGCGCTGCAGGCGACCGCAGCGATGCTGCTGGTCGCTACCGATGCCTTCACCCTGGTGGCGCTGCGCGAGACCCTGGTGCCGGCGCAGACCTTACAGATCGCAGCGACCTACGCGCTGTCGGCCATCGTGGGAGCGATCGTGGCCTGGCAGCTGGAAACCTCGCGCCGCCATCATTTCGACGCGCTCGAGCGTGAGCGCGCGCTGTCGCTGCGCCTGCGCGAGCACGCCTATCAGGACGAGCTGACCGGCATCCTCAACCGGCGAAGTTTCCTGGGCCAGGCCAATGCCGCCTGGCGCGAACTGGCCGGCTCCGGCGGCGTGGCCTGGCTGCTGATGCTCGATCTGGATCACTTCAAGTCGATCAATGACCGCTTCGGTCACGAAGTCGGCGATGCGGCGCTTCGCCAGTTCGTGCAGGTCGTCGAAGAGTGCAAGCGGCCCGGGGATCTGTTCGGGCGAATCGGCGGGGAAGAGTTTGCGCTGTTCATGAGCGATGTCGACGGACAGGCGGCGGTCGGCATGGCCGAGACGATCGTCGATGCCTGCGGTCAGGAACAGGTGTCGCCGACTTCCGCCGAAGCCCTGTCGGTTTCGATCGGCCTGACCGCGTTTCTTCGAACCGACACCGGCATGGCCGACGCATTGGGCCGGGCCGACCAGGCGCTTTACCGGGCAAAGGCCGAAGGCCGGGCGCGTTGGTCTTGCTGGCCGGGCTGAGCGTCGGCAAATCTGTGATCATCGGGCTGTTCAAGATCGGGCAACGGAGCCGGGGGCTGAAATGACAACGCTGGTGATCGGCAACAAGAATTATTCTTCATGGTCGCTGCGGCCCTGGCTGCTGCTGCGCCAGTTCGGCATCGGCTTCGATGAGCGCCGGCTGGCGCTCGATACCGATGAGTTCCGCACCGCCATCGGCGCACTGTCGCCGAGCGGCCGGGTGCCGGTGCTGCACCATGAAGGACGTGCGGTCTGGGATTCGCTGGCGATCTGCGAATACGCCAACGAGGTCTGGCTCGATGGCCGCGGCTGGCCGGCCGATCCGGCTGCCCGTGCAATGGCGCGCTGCGCGGCGTCGGAAATGCATTCCGGATTCATGGCGCTGCGCGAGCAACTGCCGATGAACTGCGACCGGCAGCCCAACGCCTACCGCTGGAATGCCGGCGCGCAGGCCGACATCGATCGGGTGCAGGCGCTTTGGGCCGATCTGCGCGCGCGATTCGGTGCCGGCGGCGACTTTCTGTGCGGCGCGTTCAGCATCGTCGATGCCATGTTCGCGCCGGTCGCGATCCGCTTTCGCGGCTATGGCGTCGACTGCACGCCGGTGGCAGCGGGCTATTGCGATGCACTGTATGCCTTGCCCGGCATGCAGGACTGGCTGGCCGCCGGGCGCAGTGAGCCGGAGCGACTGGCCAAGTACGAAGCGCTGCGCTGAGCGTCGGAGCCGCCGGAGGGAGGCCCGCGCGTCCGGCCGGCCAGCAAGGGGCGCGACCGCGAATCCGGTGGCGCACGTCCGCTGGCGGCGTTGCGGACCCCGGCTGCGAAATCGGGCACTGCGAAATCCGGCACTTGAGCTTTGATCCATCCGGGTCTACGCTCACGCCGCCCGGATAACGATTTATTCACACCGTGTCGGGCGCTGTAGCCACGCTGCTGCACGGCCGCACGAGTGCATTGCCCACGATCCGAGCCACCCCCTGGCCGGCCGCCGGCTGCCCTGCGGACGGGTTGCGAATCGTAATTTCGCTTCATCAGGGAGGGATGCAATGCACGTCAGAACCGCACTTTTCACGTTGATCGGCCTCGCGCTCGCCGGCCAGGCCCCGCTGCACGCCCAGAACGTCGAGCAGACACCAGACAGCGACGACGCCAAGCGCTTCGATACAGTCATGGTGACCGCCACCAAGCGCGAGCAGGACATCCGCGACGTGCCTGTCGCGATGACCGCGTTCACCGCCGAGACAATGGCCCGTCAGGGCATCGTCGACCTCACCGATGTCGGCAAGTTCGTGCCCAACATGAACGTGACCGGGTTTTCCGCCGGCCATACCTCATCGGTCAATCCATTCATTCGCGGCATCGGCCTGCAGGATCACCTGATCACCACCGATCCGGGCGTGGCGGTCTACGTCGATGGCGTGTATCTGGGTCGCCAGGTCGGGCAGAACTGGAGCCTGGCCAACATCGAGCGGGTGGAAGTGCTGCGCGGCCCGCAGGGCACGCTGTATGGGCGCAACTCGATCGGCGGTGCGATCAACATCATTACCGCGCAGCCCGATGACGAATTCAGCGGGCGGTTCAGCAGCACGGTGGGTACCCGCGGTCGGGTGAACAGCGACATCTATCTCAACGGCGCACTCAGCGAGACCGTGGCGGCATCGTTCTCGGGCGCCTACGTCCGGCGCGGCGGCATCGGCGAGTTTCTCAATGTCGACGCCAAGCGCGATGTCGGCGAGAACCGCGATTTCTCCGGTCGTCTGTCGGTCAAGTGGCAGCCGACCGAGGATTTTTCGCTGCTGGTCGCGCTCGATGGCAACGACGGCGAGGGCGGCTTGCGGCCCTACACCACGCTGATCGACGAAGTGCCCAACGGCGGCCTGTTCCAGGCCGGGTTTCGTAATTCCGATGTGGCGGCCAACCCGTTCGACAACAACACCGGCCAGCTCGATCAGACCGAAACCTCCAACTCCGCCTTTGGTGTAGCGGTGACCGCCGAGTACGCGTTCAACGAGAATCTCAGCGCCAAACTACTGTTCAGCGATCGCCATTCGGAGTACGAGGCCGGGCTGGACGACGACAGCCTGTTCGAGAACTTCATCACCTTCCCGGAAGTCGGCGAGGCCGACCAGACGTCGGTGGAGTTGCAGCTCAGCGGCGATTACGGCGTGTGGGATTTCGTCGGCGGCCTGTACTACTTCACCGAAGATGGTTTTGCCCGCCAGGACGACACGCGGTTCCTCGGTTTTCCGGGCAACGACATACTGACCCAGGACATGGAGAGCCGGGCGATCTACGGCAATGTCGGCTTCAACGTGAGCGAGCGGCTGCGCCTGTCCGGCGGTCTGCGCTACACCGAGGACGAGAAGGAGGCTGGTTTCAACATCAACGACAGCCTGATCGACGCCCGCGCCGAACGCGACTGGTCGGAAGTCAGCTGGGAGCTGGCGGCGACCTACCGGCTGAACGAGGCGATGAGCGTCTACGGCACCATCCAGAACGGATACCAGTCGGGCCAGTTCCCGCCGCGACCGTTCTGCCTGTTCGGCTTCATCGACTTCGATCAGCCAGGCAATGTCGCCACGCCCAATTGCTTCGAGGCCAACGACAACGTCACCGCCGTCAACTACGAGGTGGGCCTCAAGGGCCAGCCGCTGCCCAACCTGAGCATGAGCCTGGCGGTGTTCTACACCGACTATTCCGACCTGCCCTATCAGGTCAGCACGACGCAGGAGGGCGGCTTCGACACCCGCAACATCATCGTCGACCAGCAATCGTTCGGCTTCGAGTGGGAAAGCTCGTGGTGGCTGACCAACGATTTCGCGCTGCACGCCAGCGTGGGCTACATCGACGCCGATGTCGACGATCCGGTGGCGGTGGCGCCGCTGACCCCGAAGTGGACCACCTCGCTCAGCCCGGAGTACCTGCTGCGCCTGAACAACGGCGGCGACATGCAGTTTCGCGCCGACTGGTCGTACCGCAGCGACATGTTCGGCGAACCGACCGACGATCCGGGCCGGTTCACCGAGATCGACAGCCGCGGCCTGCTCAACCTCAACGTCACCTACACGCCGCCGGACGCCGACTGGAATCTGTCGCTGTACGGCACCAACGTCACCGACAAGCGCTACGACAACGCCCGCCTGAATACCGGCGATTACATCCTGGTGATCCTGAGCAACGACGCCAGCGAGTTCGGCGTGCGGTTCACCAAGTTCTTCGGCAAGTAGTCGATTCGGCGCCAGCCATCGCCCGTCCGCCGGCCCGATGCCCGGGGCCGGCGGACGGGCGAAACCGGCAACCGATTCACTGCCCTGCGTCGGAAAACGGCGTCAGGCAGCTGCCGCCGATCATGCAGGCGAACCGGCGCAGATCGTCCGGACCGACCTCGCGCAACGCCACATAGTCGGCGTATTCGTTGCTGCGCTGGCGATCCAGGCGGATCGCCCACAGCGGGCTGGCGCGGTCGGGCAGCAGGGCGTAGCGGAAATCGCCGACCAGATCCTCACGACCCGGCACCCGCGACAGCCAGCCATCGGAGAAGTGGCTGAAACGCTGCACATCGCGCGCCAGCTGCATGTCCGGCTCGATCCAGGGCGCATCGCGCGGCGGATCGAACAGGCGGGTACGCACGACGGCGCTGGTCCGGTCCGGCCCGAGCAATCCGGGCCGCAGGGCCACCGCGTACAGCCAGCCATCGGATTCATACACCCCGCGCCAGACCAGCAGATTGCCCAAGGTGGGCTTGGCGCCGCCACGCTCGATGAGGTGGCCCTCGGCGGCGGCCACCCGGGCCAGCAGCGCATCGGCCCGCTCGCGCTGCACCACGCCCAGCGACAGATAGCCAATGCCCAGAGCCAGGGCGACCCGGGCCAGCTGCGGGCGCCGCTTCCAGACGGCGAAGACCAGCAGGCCCAGCAGCGGCACGGTGAAGAAGGGATCGATCACCGCGACGTTGTGCCAGGCCACCCGCAGGTCGGAAAACGGCCACAGCAACTGGGTGCCGTAGGTGGTGCAGGCATCCAGCAGGCCGTGGCTGCCGTAACCGAGGGTGGCAAACAGATACAGCCGGGCAAAACTCAGCCGGCCGCGCAGCCAGGGCCAGAGCAACAGACTGGCGATCAATCCGCCGACCGGAATGAACGCCAGGGCATGGGTGAAGTGCCGGTGGTATTCGAGGAACAGCAGCGGATCGACATCGGAGCGAATCAGCACGTCGATATCCGGCAACATGCCGCTGGCGAAGCCCACGCCGGCGGCCAGACGCGCCTGCGCGCGGCGCGATGCGGTCTGCGCGGCGATGGCGCCGATGACGCCTTGGGTGAGTGGGTCCATGGAATTTCCGTCTGCGTCTTGCGGGCTGGTCGGTAGTCGTGTGCAGCTTTAAGTGTTGGCGTGGCGCTCAGGCGCTGATGTAAATTAGCGTGGAACGGGACGCGATGCGCTCTCGGCAACCGGGGGCAGGCATGTCGATCGACCTCGTGACTAGCGTGATGGTTGGCATCTGCCTCAGCGCGGCGGCCGGCTTCCGGGTATTTTTACCGATGCTGGCCACCGGCCTGGCCGGCTGGTCGGGTCACATCGCGCTCGATCCGCAGTTCGCCTGGTTGCAGTCCGAGCTGGCCTTGGCGGCACTGGCTACCGCCACGCTGGTGGAAGTTGCAGCGTATTACCTGCCAGTGCTGGACAACGCGCTGGACAGCCTCAGTACGCCGATCGCAATCCTGGCCGGTACCGTGCTCAGCGCCGCCCTGCTGGGCGAGTTGCCGCCGATGCTGCAATGGTCGCTGGCGGTAGTGTTGGGCGGCGGAACCTCGGCCACGGTGCAGGCCGGAACGGTGGCGCTTCGCGCGCTCTCGCTGGGCGCATCGGGCGGACTCGGCAACCCGGTGGTGTCGACCGGCGAAAATGCCGGCGGCCTGCTGTTGGTGCTGCTGGCGCTGTTTGCACCAGTTCTCGGGGCTATCCTGCTGGCCGGGCTGATCTTCCTGTTGGTGCGGCTTTGGCGGCGGCGGAGGGGTTCGACCCATCCAGCCTGAAGTGAACCAGACGCAGGCGGCATCCAGCCGGCGCAGGATCAACGCGCGTCGGGAGGGCCGGCCTCGAACACGCCTTCCAGCTCGACCAGCAGTTCGCGCCGGCAGATATCGCCGCGCAGATAGATCACCCGGTCGGCCGGAATGGCGCAGCGCTCGATCGCCTCGCGCACCGGCGGCAGGTCCTCGGGGCGTCGCAGATAGACGCGAAGCGCGTGACAGCCGGCGAACGTGAAGGGCCGACCCGCCTTCGCCGAGCCCTCGTCGAGCAAGGCCGCCAGATTGGCCAGGCTTTCGCGGGCCTGCTCGCCCGGGTCGTCGGGGTGGCGGGAGACGTGACCGACGATGCTCGCCGTGCCCGAGGCCAGCAGCCGCATGCGGACACCCTGGCCGATCAGGGCGCCGCGCGAGAAACCGGGCGGCACCGGGCCGTGTTCGCGGGGGTATTGCCAGGCCGGGGTCTGGCGCGGATTCTCCAGGGCGATGCCCGCCTGCGCGCCGCACAGGGCGATGATCTGGACCGCATCCGGCGCGCCCACCGTGCCGATCGCGGTGGCCGCCGGCGGCGGGGCATTGAATCGGGCATCGACCGCGCCGGCGCGACCGACGCAGAATCGGCGGTAACGCTCGGCATCGCCCACGCCGTCGTTGATTGCGGCGAAGTAGTTCCAGATGCGCAGAATGTGCGGCTGACCCGATCCGCGAACCACAGAGAGCAGGCGACGATAGCCGTCGCGGGTCGCGGCTTCCAGGCCCTGGCCGTGCTCGCTGCGGGTAACCGCCACCAGCGCGAGACCCGCCGTGCGGCGGATCAGGCAACCATCTTCGCTGGTCTGGCTTTCGATGAGGTCCGACAGCCATGCCTCGGGCGCGCTCGGCCCGGCCAGACGCGGGCAGCCGATCTCGACCGATGCCGGCGCGCCTGCTTCAAAGCCGAAACTCAGCAATGCCGCCGGATGATCGGCGAAACACAGGCGCAGGGTCACGCCGCCTCCCGTTGGGCATCGCGGTTGGTCATGGCGGAGGGGTGTGCGGCGGTGAGCATGCGAAGCTGGCGAGTATAACGGCCGGCTATCATGACGGTCAGCCCGACCGGCTCCCAGGACTTCGAACTGCCATGACCGACCAACCCGATATCGCCCCTGTCCGCCGCTTTTTGATGGGGTTACAGGACAGCATCTGTAACGCCGTGGAGGCATTGGATGGCCAGGCGCGGTTCGCCGAAGACTCGTGGCAGCGTGCCGAAGGCGGCGGTGGGCGGTCACGGGTGCTCAAGCAGGGTGGCGTGTTCGAGCAGGCCGGTATCGGGTTTTCCGAAGTGCGCGGCGACACCCTGCCAGCCTCGGCCACGGCGCATCGACCCGAACTGGCCGGCGCGCCCTGGCAGGCGGTCGGCGTGTCGCTGGTGTTCCACCCGCGCAATCCCTACATCCCCACCACGCACATGAATGTGCGCTATTTCCAGGCCACCCCGCCCGGCCGTGCGCCGGTCTGGTGGTTCGGCGGTGGCTTCGATCTGACGCCGTTCTATCCGTTCGATGACGATATCCGGCATTGGCACCAGGTGGCCCGCGACCTGTGCCAACCGTTCGGAGGCGCTGAGCGCTACGCAGCCCACAAGGATTGGTGCGATCGGTATTTTTTCCTCCCGCACCGCAGCGAGACCCGGGGCGTGGGCGGCCTGTTTTTCGATGACCTCAACGAGGGCGGCTTCGCCGAGTGTTTCGCGTATCAGCAGGCGGTGGGCGAGGGCTTCATGCGCGCCTATGCGCCGATCGTCGAGCGGCGACGCGACACGCCGTACGGCCAGCGCGAGCGGGATTTCCAGCTGTACCGGCGCGGCCGTTACGTCGAGTTCAATCTGGTCTACGACCGCGGCACTCTGTTCGGTCTGCAATCGGGTGGGCGGACGGAATCGATTCTGATGAGCCTGCCGCCGCTGGTTCGCTGGGAGTACGGCTACACGCCGCAAGCCGATTCGCCGGAGCAGAGACTGCAGGCCTACCTTCGGCCGCGCGATTGGCTGGCCGCGCCCAGCGCATAAAAGAATCCCCCGGTGGGGGCGCCGGGGGATTCGGAAGCCGGGACTGGGAGTATCCGGCTTCGGGTCGACAGGGAAATCAACCTTGCCGTCGATGGACGTTGCATCCATCGACGGCTGAGACTGGCTGTCGGGTGGATAGTTCATGGCCGGTTTCCGTCGATTTTCGCGTTTGTGATGAGGCAGGCAAAAATGCGCAGCAGATGCGCAGCAGAAGAGTCACCAGACGGAAACGGACTGGGGCAAGAATTCGGGGTGGCAGAAAAAAAGTGACCCCGCAGACGAGGGGGCGGCTGCGGGGTCGGGGGTGGCGACCGGACTGGGGAGAGTCCGGTAACCGTGGCTCAACCCTGGGGAGAGGGTTGAGCGGCGACCGGCATTGCGCCAGTCGCGTTGCTTCGACAAAGACAGTGTGACAAAAGTTCAGTAAGGATTCTCGCCGAATTCAGTAAATTTGAGTACAAAAAAACAACCCCGCCGGCGAGGGGTTCACCGACGGGGTCTGGGGAGAGACCGATCCGGGGAAGAATCGGCCTCATGGGCCACTTAGGGGGGCAGCCCACGAGCAGACATTGCATCCGCCCGGCGATATGAAACCATGTTTCGCGGCTGCCGTTCGTTAAATTTCGTCAATTGTGAACTGAACGGTTCATTTTTAATTCAGATTGTTCGCCCTGACGTCGGAACGACGCATCCGGCCGGGTGTTTCCGCCGGGCTGCCGGGCGGTGTCAGTGTGCCTCGCCCCAGTTGTCGCCCACGCCGCACTCGACCAGCAGCGGCACCCGCAGCTCGGCGGCGGCCTGCATGCGCGCGCTGACTTCGGCGCGGACCGACTCCACCGCGCTTTCATCGACTTCGAACACCAGCTCGTCGTGCACCTGCATGATCATCAATGCCTGCTCGCGACGATCGGCCAGCCAGGCGTCGACCGAGATCATCGCCCGCTTGATGATGTCTGCGGCGGTGCCCTGCATCGGTGCGTTGATCGCAGCGCGCTCGGCACCGGCGCGCAAGGCCTGGTTGCGGGCGCGGATATCGGGCAGGTACAGCCGGCGGCCGAAAACGGTTTCGACATAGCCCTGTTCGCGCGCCTGCTCGCGGGTCCGGTCCATGTAGTCGCGCACGCCGGGGTAGCGGGCGAAATACAGGGCGATGTAGTCCTGCGCCTCGCCGCGACCGATGCCCAGCTGACGCGCCAGACCGAACGCGCTCATGCCGTAGATCAGGCCGAAGTTGATGGCCTTGGCGGCCCGGCGCTGCTCGCCATCGACCGCATCGAGCGCCACGCCGAACACTTCGGCGGCGGTCGCCCGGTGAATGTCCTTGCCGGCCTCGAAGGCATCGATCAGGCCGGTGTCGCCGGACAGGTGGGCCATGATGCGCAGCTCGATCTGCGAGTAATCGCAGGCGATGATCTTGCGGCCCTCGGGCGCGATGAACGCGGTGCGGATGCGCCGGCCTTCCTCGGTGCGGATCGGGATGTTCTGCAGGTTCGGATCGGACGACGCCAGCCGGCCGGTCGCGGCACCGGCCTGGTGGTAGCTGGTGTGCACGCGGCCGGTGTCGGGATTGATCGCTTCGGGCAACTTCTCGGTGTAGGTCGAGCGCAGCTTGGCCAGACCGCGATAGTCGAGGATCAGCTGCGGCAGCGGGTGCTCCGAGGCGATCGCGGCCAGGGCTTCCTCGTTGGTGCTGGGCGCGCCCTTGGGGGTTTTCACCGCCGCCTTCAGGCCCAGTTCGTCGAACAGGATCGCTTGCAGCTGCTTGGGCGAATCCAGATTGAAGCTGCGCCCGGCGATCTCGTGGGCCTGCTGCTGGATATGGTGCATGCGCTTGCCCAGCTCGCCGCTCTGTTTGCGCAGCAGCGCGGCATCGACCAGCACGCCGTTGGCCTCGATCCGGGTCAGCACCGGCACCAGCGGCATCTCGATTTCGCGATACACCCGCTCCAGCGCCGGCGCGGCGGCCAGTTGCGCCGACAGCACCCGATGCAGGCGCAGGGTGATGTCGGCGTCCTCGGCGGCGTAACGGGTGGCGGTTTCGAGCTCGACTTCGGAGAACGGAATCTGCTTGCTGCCCTTGCCGGCGACCTGCTCGAAGCTGATGGTCTGATAGCCGAGATGGCGACGCGCCAGCGTGTCCATGTCGTGCCGGCTGACGGTGGCATTGAGCACGAAGCTTTCCAGCAGGGTGTCCTGGGCGTAGCCGGCCACCGCGATGCCGTGCCGGCGCAGCACATGGATGTCGTACTTGCCGTGCTGGCCGAGCTTGGCCTTGTCGGGGTCTTCCAGAACCGGGCGCAAGGCTTTTAGCACCGCATCGCGATCGAGCTGGGCCGGCGCGCCGGGGTAGGTGTGGCCGACTGGAATGTAGGCGGCCTGCCCCGGTTCGACCGCAAAACTGAGTCCGACCAGACCGGCGCGCATCGCATCGAGCGCATCGGTTTCGGTATCGAAGGCGATCAGCTCGGCGGACTGGAGTTCGGAGATCAGCTCGGCCAGCCGGGCCGAATCGGTGATGCACTCGTACTCGCCGGCCTTGGCCAATTCCGGATCGGGCGCATCGGGTGAGCCGGGCGAGTCGCCAGCCGTCGCCGGCGCGGCCGATCCGTCGCCACCGCCGCCATTGCCGCGTTCAAGGTCGCGCAGGGCGGCAGTGAATCCGTAGCGGGTATAGAGCTCACGCAAGGCGTCGGTGTCTCGCGGCCGCAGATTGAGTT
This sequence comes from Lysobacteraceae bacterium, assembly GCA_034376725.1. Classification (GTDB taxonomy): domain Bacteria; phylum Pseudomonadota; class Gammaproteobacteria; order Xanthomonadales; family Xanthomonadaceae; genus UBA11164. Next base: position 19,732 of record JAXMJH010000067.1, read on the forward strand.
GGCTTGGGCCGCGATCCAGCGCCACGTCGGTCTTGATGGTGACCAGCTCGCGGTTGAGCGGCAGCCGGTCGAGCGCGGCACGCAGGTTTTCGCCGACCTTGCCGCCGATTTCGTCGGCATGAGCGATCACCCCGTCGAGACTGTCGTACTGAGCGAGCCATTTGGCGGCGGTCTTGGGGCCGCACTTTTCGACGCCGGGGATGTTGTCGACGCTGTCGCCCCACAGCGCCAGCAGGTCCACCACCCGCTCCGGCGGCACGCCGAATTTCTCGATCACCGCGTCGCGGTCGAGCACGCTGCCGCTCATGGTGTTGGTCAGCGTGATGCCCGGCTGCACCAATTGGGCAAAGTCCTTGTCGCTGGTCGAGATCAGCACCTCCATGCCCTGCCCGACACCCTGGATGGCCAGGGTGCCGATCACGTCGTCGGCCTCGACGCCGGACACCCGCAGCATCGGCAGACCGAGCGCCTCGACGAAGGCCAGCATCGGTTCGACCTGGGCGCGCAGATCATCGGGCATCGGCGGGCGCTGGGCCTTGTAGTCCGGAAACATCTCGTCCCGGAAGGTCGGGCCGGAAGCATCGATCACGAATGCCGCGTGCTCGGGCGCGTCCTTCAGGATGGCGCGCAGCATGTTGACCACGCCGGTCAGCGCACCGGTCGGACTGCCGTCGGGCGCGGTCAGCGGCGGCAGCGCGTGAAAGGCACGGTACAGGTAGCTGGAGCCATCGATCAGGACGAGTCGGGACATGGCGATGCGCGGTTCGACCGCGATAGGCAGGACAGGGATTCGAACCGGAACTATACGCGGGACGCGCCCGCACTTGAGTAGCGACGGCGCATTTGCCATGCTGCAAGTCCCGATTGGAGAATCATCATGCGCCGCCTGCTGCTCATCCTGTTGCTCATGCCCGGACTGGCGCTGGCCCAGACGCAGACTCAAACGCTGCCTGATGCCCCTCCGCCGCCGGACATCGACGATCCCGGTGTGGTCGAGACCGATTCCCCCGAGCCGCTGGAGACCCTGCCGCCAAGCGGCGACAGCCAGGATGCCGAAGCGATCCGCGCACCCCGGCCGAGCGTCGACAGCGCCCCGGAGGTCAATATCGTCACCCGCGCCAACGGCGATGTGGTCGAGGAATACCGGATCAACGGCCGGCTGTCCTACGTCAAGGTCACGCCCAAGCGCGGCGTAAGCTACACGCTGCGCGACACCAACAACGATGGCCGGCTGGACAGCCGCGACAGCGATGCGCCGGTGCATCCGGTCTACTTCACGCTGTATGAATGGGATTGACCCGAGGGCAGCGATCTTGCGCCGTTGGTTTCGATGCTGAGCGGTTTCGCCGCGCTGGCCGAGCGCATCAGCCACGCCTGCGGCCGGTTCGCCGGCTGGCTGGCGGTTGCCTGCGTGTTGCTGGTGTTCGGCCTGGTACTGGTGCGCTATGGCCTGGGCCTCGGTTCGATCGCCGCGCAGGAGGCGGTGCTCTGGCTGCACGCCGGCGTGTTTTTGCTCGGCCTGAGCTGGATGCTGGCCCGCGATGGTCACGTGCGGGTGGACCTGTATCGCAGCCGCTGGTCGAGGCGAACCCAGGCCTGGGTGGATCTGGTCGGCCTGCTTGCGCTGGTGGTGCCGTTCTGCCTGTTCACCGTGTGGATCAGCGCCGAGTACGTGGGCGAGAGCTGGCGAATTGGCGAGAGCTCGCGTGAGCCGGGCGGACTGCCGGCGCTCTACCTGCTCAAGTCGCTGATCCCGCTGTCGTTCGGCTTGCTGGCGGTACAGGCGCTGGCGTCGGCGGTACGCGCTGCGGCGACGCTGCGCGCGGGCGGCTGAGGTAATGGCGCCGCGCACTCCTGTACGCGCCGGCATCGGGCTGGCGCAGTCGACAGCGCGGGAGGATCCGCGACTTGAGCCGATGGTCGGCATCGCGAGCGCAGCGGAGTCGACGCGATGCTGAGCGCGATCTGGGTTTCGGCCCTCGTGGTGGTGCTGGGCGCGGCCTTGCTGGCCGGCTTTCCGGTGGCCTTCACGCTGGCTGGCGTGGCGCTGCTGTTCGCCCTTCTGGGCTGGACGGCAGGCGTGTTCGATCCAGCGTTTCTGGAGGCCTACCCGAATCGCATCTTCGGCATCATGACCAACGAAACCCTGGTCGCGGTGCCACTGTTCGTGTTCATGGGGGTCATGCTGGAGCGCTCGAAGCTGGCCGAGCAGCTGCTGGAAAGCGTGGCCGGGCTGTTCGGCCGCCGTCGCGGTGGACTGGTGGTGGCGGTGCTGTTGGTCGGCGCATTGCTGGCTGCCTCGACCGGCATCGTCGGTGCCACGGTGGTCACCATGGGCCTGATTTCGCTGCCGGTGATGCTGCGCCACGGTTACGACCCACGCCTGGCGTCGGGCAGCATTTGCGCCGCCGGCACCCTGGGCCAGATCATCCCGCCGTCGATCGTGCTGGTGCTGCTCGGCGATCAGCTCGGCAACGCCTATCAGCAGGCGCAGTTGCGGCTTGGCAATTTTTCGCCCAAGACAGTCTCGGTCGGCGATCTGTTCGCCGGGGCGCTGATACCCGGCCTGCTGCTGGTAACGGCCTATATCGGCTACGCGCTGTGGCAGGCCTGCCGCCATCCGGAACGCGCGCCGGCGCTGCCCGACGGGCCGGCGCGGACGCTGCGCGAGGTGGCCACGGCCGTTGTGCCGGTGCTTGGCCTGATCGTTGCGGTGCTCGGCTCGATCCTGGCCGGTATTGCCACCCCGACCGAAGCGGCGGCGGTCGGCGCCGTGGGCGCCCTGCTGATCGCCGCCGGCCGGCGCCAGCTGACCCGCGTCATGCTGCGTGCGGTCGCCGGGCAGACCGTGCTGGTGACCGCGATGATCTTCGCGATTCTGCTTGGTGCGGCGCTGTTTTCGCTGGTGTTTCGCGGTCTGGGTGGCGAGCAGCTGGTCCACGATCTGCTCACCAGTCTGCCCGGCGGCGCGTTCGGCGCGATGCTGGCGGTGATGGCGCTGATGTTCGTGCTCGGCTTCATTCTCGATTTCATCGAGATCACCTTCGTGGTGGTGCCGATCGTCGCCCCGGTGCTGTTCGTGCTGGGTGTGGATCCGGTCTGGCTGGGTGTGATGATGGCGATCAACCTGCAAACCAGCTTTCTCACCCCGCCGTTCGGCTTCGCGCTGTTCTACCTGCGCGGCGTGGCACCACCCCAACTGCGCACCGTCGACATCTACCGGGGCGCGCTTCCGTTCATCGTCATTCAGCTGCTGATGCTGGCAGTGCTGGCGGCATGGCCGGCGTTGGCCATCTGGCTGCCGGAACAGATCTACGGTCCGCAGTGAGCCGGCGCGGTCAACGCCGCGCGTCGAGGTAGGCCTCTTCGGAGATCGTCTGCCAGGCTTTTGAACGCGCCGCGAACTCACGCATCGAGGTATACACCCGGTCGACGAAGGGATCGGCCGCCGCCATCTCCGAGAGCAGTTCCTCGCTGGCGCGCTTGAGGGCGGCCAGCACCGGGACTGGCAGCGGGCGGATTTCGGTGCCGTGCTCGTCGACCAGCTGCTCCAGCGCGGTCTGGTTGCGGGCGGTGTATTCGGCCAGCATCACCGTGTTGACCGCCATCGCGCAGGCCGAAACGATGTCCTGCAGGTCGGCCGGCAGCGAATCGTAGGCGGTCTTGTTGACGATCGCCTCGAGCGTCGGGCCGGGCTCCTGCCAGCCGGGGTAGTAGTAATACCGGGCCACCCGGTGCAGGCCGAAGGCCAGATCGTTGTACGGGCTGACCCACTCGGTGGCGTCGATGGCGCCGGACTGCATGGCGGTGAACAGCTCGGCGCCGGGCAGATTGACCGGGGTGCCGCCGAGCCGGGCAATCACCTCGCCGCCCAGGCCGGGAATGCGCATTTTCAGACCGCGCAGATCGGCCACCGTGTTGATCTCCCGGTTGAACCAGCCGGCCATCTGCACTCCGGTGTTGCCGCACGGGAACGGCACCAGATTGAACTGCGCGTACAGCTCGCGCCACAGCTCAAGGCCACCGCCGTGATACAGCCAGCCGTTCATTTCCTGGGCATTGAGACCGAACGGCACCGCGCAGAAAAACGGCGCCGCCGCCGCCTTGCCCTTCCAGTAATAGGCCGCGCCATGGCCGAGTTCGGCGGTGCCGCGCGACACCGCGTCGAACACCTCGAACGGCGGCACCAGCTCGCCGCCGCCGAACACCTTGACCGTGATCCGCCCGCCGCTGGCCTTGGTGATCAATTCGCCGAACAGTGCCGCGCCGGTACCCAGCCCCGGAAAATTTGCCGGCCAGGTGGTCACCATTTTCCATTCGCGCCGCGCGCCGCCGCCGTCCGCGCAGTCTTCCCCGTTGCTTCGCGGCGCACAGGCAGCAATGCCGGCCGCCAGCGCCGCCACGCTGGCGCCCTGCAGCAGTTCACGTCGTTTCATGGATTGGACTCCGATCGTCTGATCGGCCAAGTGTAGTCACGCCGGCAGCGATTCGTCAGCTTCGGGTGTCGCGCGCGAAGGCGCAAGGCTCACGCGACCCGCACTCAGGCCGGTTGCAGGTTGGCGTAGCCGAGCACCAGCCACTTGGCTCCGACCTGCGCAAAATTGACCTGCACGCGGGCATGCGCGCCGGTGCCTTCGCAGTCGATCACCGTGCCCAGGCCGAACACCGGATGGCTGACCTGCTGGCCCAGTGCCAGGCCACCGGGCGAGGTCGGCTCGGGGTGGCTGCGCGCCTGCGATTGCGCGGCCCGTAAGCCTTGCGCGCGCGGACGCAACGGGTTGAGCAGGGCAGACGGGATTTCCCGCATGAAGCGCGATGGCGTTCCGTACAGATCCTGGCCGTGCATGCGCCGGGTTTCGGCGTAGCTGAGCAGCAGGTGCTTGCGCGCCCGGGTGATGCCGACGTAGGCCAGACGGCGTTCTTCTTCCAGCCGCCCGCTTTCGTCCAGCGACCGACTGCTGGGAAACAGGCCTTCCTCCAGACCGGACAGGCAGACCAGATCGAACTCCAGTCCCTTGGCCGAGTGCAGGGTCATCAGCTGGACGGCATCGGCGTCGGCGTCGCTCTGGCCCTCGCCGGCCTCCAGCGCGGCGTGAGTGAGAAACACCACCATCTCGTCCATGCCGCGCAGCTCGTCGTCGTCTGGCCGCTGAAACCGACTGGCCACGGTGACCAGCTCATCGAGGTTGTCGGTGCGCGAATCGAGCTGGCCGCGCGATTCGGCGGCGTAATGGACGCGCAGGCCGGAGCGCGAGAGTGCGTGTTCGACCTGCTCGGCCAGGCTCAGACCGTCGCGCTCGGCGGCCAGTGTGTCGATCAATGCCAGAAACCCCGCCAGCGCGTTGCGCGCCCGTGCCGGCAGATGCTCGCCCTCGGCCAGGGTGCGGCTGGCCTGCCATAGCGAGCTGCGCGCCGATGACGCCTGCTGGCGCACGGCATCCAGAGTCCGCGCGCCGATGCCGCGGGTCGGCGTGTTGACCGCCCGTTCGAAGGCGGCATCGTCGTCGCGGTTGGCGATCAGTCGCAGGTAGGCCAGCGTGTCGCGGATTTCGGCGCGCTCGAAGAATCTCAGGCCGCCGTAAACGCGATAGGGCACGCCGGCCTGCATCAGCTGTTCCTCGATGGCCCGCGACTGGGCGTTGGAGCGATACAGCACCGCGCAGTCGTCGTATCGGCCGGCGCCGGACACCCAGCCCTGGATGCACTGAACGATGAACCGCGCCTCGTCGATCTCGTTGTAGGCGGCGTAGACATCGATCGGCTCGCCGGCGCCGGCCTCGGTCCAGAGATTCTTGCCGAGCCGTTCCGGATTGTTGGCGATGACCGCATTGGCGGCGTCTAGAATCGTTGCCGTCGATCGGTAGTTCTGTTCCAGCCTGAAGGTGCTTGCGCCGGGGTAATCGCGCAGAAAGCGCTGCACGTTCTCCACCTTGGCGCCACGCCAGCCGTAGATCGACTGATCGTCGTCGCCGACCACGAACACGCCGCCGCTGTCGCCAGCCAGCATGCGCACAAAAGCGTACTGGATGGCGTTGGTGTCCTGAAACTCGTCCACCAGCAACTGCCGGAAGCGCTGTCGGTAATGCGCCAGCAGGGCCGGCTGGTTCAGCCACAGCTCGTGCGCGCGCAGCAGCAGCTCGGCGAAATCGACCAGCCCGGCGCGATCGCAGCGCTCCTGGTAGGTCTCGTAGATCCGCTGCATGACATCCGCGAAATAATCGCCGCCCGACTGGATGTTGCCCGGTCGCCGGCCCTCGTCTTTCTGCGCGTTGATCCACCATGCCGCCTGACGCGGCGGAAACCGGGTGTCATCGAGGTCGAGCTCGGCGACGATGCGCTTGATCAGGCGCAGTTGGTCGTCGCTGTCGATCACCTGGAAGGTATCGGGCAGCCGCGCCTCGCTCCAGTGCAGGCGCAGCAATCGGTGCGCCACCCCGTGGAAGGTGCCTATCCAGGCGCCCCGGCTGCCGTTGGTGAGCAGTGCCTCGGCACGGGCGCGCATTTCGGCCGCCGCCTTGTTGGTGAAGGTGACTGCCAGCAAGCCGTGGGCCGGCACCCGCTCGACTTCGTTCAGCCAGGCCAGACGGTGAGTGAGCACCCGGGTCTTGCCCGAGCCGGCGCCGGCCAGCACCAGATAATGGCCCTGCGGCGCGGATACCGCCTCGCGCTGAGCCGGGTTGAGACCATCGAGCAAATGCGAAACATCCATCCCGTCATTCTACGGGCGCGCGGGCTGCCGTTCAGTTCACCGGGAACTTTTACACGCAGTCTTTATCCGTCTTGGGTATGGTCAACCGCATGTTCGTTCGAATCGCCCTGATTTCGCTCCCGCTGCTGGCCATCGCGTCCAGCGCCTCGGCTGCGCTGCACTACTCCGCCGAGCTGTCCGACGATGCCCAGCGTCTGTCGGTATCGATGTGTACCGATCATCCGCTGGCTCCCGGCACGCTGCGCACCGGCAGCCAGAACGCGCGTCTGGTCTCGCTGCGCGGCGACGGCAGCAGCCGACCGGACCAACGCGGCGATCGGATCGCTCACGAGCGCCTCGACGCGGGTCAATGCGTGCAGTACAGCATCGACTCTCGCGCCGCCGCCGAGTCCGACCGCTACCGCTTGGGCTGGCGTGCCGACCAGTACCTGATGCTCAAGCTGACCGACTGGCTGTGGCGACCTTCGAAGATCCCGGCGGGCAGCACGGTGACCTTGCACTTGCCGCAAGGCTGGTCGGCCTCGGTACCGTGGCCGCCGATGGACCGTTCGGGCCGGCGTTACCGCCTGCCCGATACGCCGCGCGGCTGGAATGGCTACACCGCCTTCGGTCGCTTCGAGGAACGGCGCATGACGCTACCCGGTGGCCAGTTGCGGGTCAGCGTGCTGCCCACCGCCAATGCCCGTCAGACCGAGCAGCTGCATGACTGGATGGCGCTCAACGTGCGTGCGGTGCTGACCAGCAGCGGCCGTCTGCCGCTGCCCGATGCCCAGGTGCTGGTAGTGCCGCTGCCCGGCAACCGCAGCCCGACGCCGTGGGGCCAGGTCAGTCGCGGCGGCGGCAGCGCGCTGCGCCTGTTTGCCGGGCTGGACGCGCCCGAATCGGTGCGCAACGAGGACTGGACGCTGTCCCACGAGCTGGCCCACCTGTTCCACCCGTATCTGGGCGACAGCGGCCGCTGGATGAGCGAAGGACTGGCCAGCTACTACCAGAACGTGTTGCGCGCGCGCAGCGGCATCCTGACCGCCGAGCGGGCCTGGAGCAAGCTCGATGCCGGCTTTGGCCGGGGCCTGAACGAGCGCAGCACGCGCGGCCAGCGTCTGGTCGACGTGGCCTCGGGCTATCGCGGCACGATGCGCGTCTACTGGAGCGGTGCGGCGTATTGGCTGGAGGCCGATGCCGCGTTGCGCGAGCATCACGGCACCACCCTGGATTCCGTGCTCGCCGAATTCGCCCGCAGCCACCTGCCGGCCTATTCGCGCTGGCAGGCCGCGCAGTTTGCCGACGAGCTGGACCGGCTGGCCGGCACCCGGCTGTTCGCGCCGCTGTATGAACGGTATGCGCGAAGCACCCGGTTTCCGGATCTGACCGACACCTATCAGCGCCTCGGCCTGGGGTCAGGCGTCGACCGGCTGCGGCTGCGCGACCGCGCGCCGGCGCTGGCGGTGCGCGAGGCGATCATGACCGCGTCCCCGTCGGTATCAGTGGCCAGCACACGGCGACGGGACGACGGCTGAGCCGGATTCAGTCGGCCAGCCGCGACGCGCAACCTCTTTCCCGCCCTTTCCCGCCCTCGGCGATCAGCGAAACAGCGTGACGCCCGGCAGACCGAGCACGTAGTCGGCGCCCATCAGCCGGGATGGCGTGTAGTAGCCGGGCTCGGGCGCCTCGCCATCCTCCAGCCGGGCAACGATGCCCAGGCTGGCGTTGACCGTCAGTTCGTAGCCGTTGGGCGTACGCAGTTGCCGGGCCAGCAGATGGCCGGAGGCATCGCGGGCTTCGCCCCAGATGAAGCTGTCGGTCTTGCCGCGCAGCTTTTCCGACGGGCCGCGCACCTTCTTGTCGACCTGCGCCTTGAGGAATCGCTGCACCGGGCCGGTGCCCAGCAGCGGCCCCAGCAGCCGCATCCGGCGCAGCCGCTTGATGGTGCTCGGCGGCGCAGCCATGTACACCTCGATATCGGGAATCCCGGTCGAAACATAGGCGGTGTAGACATCGCCCCAGGGAATGGTCATCGCGCTGCGCTGCTCGCCATCACGGGTGAAATAGCGCCACTTCCAGGCCAGCGGCACTTTCTTCACTTCACCGTTCTTGCGCACCCGGCCGCCGGAGCCAAGGCCTTCGACGCTGGTCTTGGCGGTGCCGGGGCTGAAACCGCCGCCGCCCTCGAAGGCCAGCACCAGCTCGGTGGCATCGGGCATGTCGCGTTTGATCAGGGCCGCCAGGCAATCGGTTGGCACCACATCGAAACCGGCGCCGGGCAGCACCACGATGCCGCGCTTGACCGCGCGCTCGTGCTGGGCGTGGCAGTGGGCAAACACCGAAATCTCGCCGGTGATGTCCAGATAATTCACCTGGTTTTCCAGACACGCTTCCAGCATCGGCTCGCAGGTGGCCGAAAACGGCCCGGCGCAGTGCAGCACGGTCGAGATGCCGTCCAGTCCGTGACGCAGCGCATCGGCGTTGTCCAGTCCGAACGCGCGCCAGGTCAAACCCAGCGACTCGGCCAGCGGCCGGATGGTGTCTTCGTTTCGGCCAGCCAGCACCGGCTTCAGCCCGCGCTTGACGGCTTCCTCGGCGGTCAGTTTTCCGGTGTAGCCGTTGGCGCCATAGATCATCCAGCTCATCACCGTCTCCTTATTTGCCCGGCGGCCTGGCGCCGAGTTTGCGAACCTTGTTGAAGTAAAACTCCGGAAGCCAGCGCTTCAGGCGCCAGCGCATCGGCTCTTTCCTGGTGGGCAGGATCAGAAACCGCCCGCGCTCGGCATCGGCGAACACCTTGTCGGCGACGCTGTCGAGGGTGTCGTCGGAGCGCTCCATCATCTTGGCGGCGGTGCTGCGCATGCGCGCATCGCCGTGAAAGTTCTGCAACAGGTTGGTCTGAAAAAATGCCGGACAGATCACGCTGACCCGCACGCCCTCGCCGGCCACTTCGGCACGCAGCTGCTCCGACAGCGCCACGACCGCCGCCTTGGATACGCCGTAACTCATGATGTAAGGCGCGCCGGCCAGTCCGGCGAAGCTGGCGGTATTGATGATCTGCCCGCGGCCGTGATCGACCATGCTGGGCAGAAACAGCCGGCAGCCGCGCACCACGCCCATCAGGTTGATGTTCAGCAGCCGCTGCCACTCCTCGTCTGTGGTGTCGATCAGGCTGCCGCCGCTGGCGATGCCGGCGTTGTTGATCAACACATCGATGCGCGGCCAGATCTGGCTCAGTTCGGCATGCAGGGCATCCATGCTGGCATCGCTGCCGACATCGGCGGTGAACGCCAGGTGGCCCTCGCCGGGCAGGCTGGCCGCCGCCTCGTGCGCCCGCTCGGCGATCAGATCGACACAGGCCACGACGCAGCCGGCCCCGGCGTAGCGCTGGGCCAAGGCCAATCCCAGGCCACTGCCTGCGCCCGTGATCAGTACCCGTCGTGCTTGCATGCGATGGCTCCGAAGCCCGTGATAGGCTCGCCAGCATACCAGCCAGTACGGAATGCAAACCATGCCTGAACCACTTTTCGATTTGACCGGCAAGACCGCCCTGGTGAGCGGTGCCTCACGCGGAATCGGCGAGGCGATGGCGCATCTGCTGGCCAGCCACGGTGCCCGTGTGATCTGCACCAGCCGCAAGCGCGAAAGCTGCCAGGCAGTCGCCGATGCCATCGCCCAGGCCGGCGGCCAAGCCAGCGCGCACGCGATGCACGTCGGCGATGTCGACAGCATCGAAGCACTCTTTACCCAGCTCGACGCCGACGGCGCGGCACCGGATATTCTGATCAACAACGCGGCCGCCAATCCGTATTTCGGGCCGGCCATCGACATGGGCCTGGATGCCTACGAAAAGACCGTAGAAGTGAATCTGCGCGGCTATTTCTGGGCCACCGTGCAGGCCGCACGCCGGATGCGCGAGCGCGGCGGCGGCAGCATCGTCAACATCGCGTCGGTCAACGCCCGCCGGGCCGCGCCGGGCCAGCTGGTGTATTCGATGACCAAGGCCGGCATCGTCAATATGACCGAAGGCTTCGCCAAGGAACTGGCCGGCCACGGCATCCGGGTCAACGCCATCCTGCCGGGCTTGACCGACACCAAATTCGCCTCGGCGCTGACCGGCAACCCGAAGATCCTCGACATGATGCTGAAACTGATCCCGATGGGTCGGGTGGCGCAGCCGGGGGAAATCGCGCCGATGGCGCTGTTTCTTGCCTCGCCGGCATCCAGCTACGTTACCGGCGCGGTGTTTCCGGTCGATGGCGGGTATCTGGCCTGAGCAGCGAGCGGTCGAAAGCCGCCGGCCGGACGCGTCACCACATTCCCTGCACCAGCCGACCGCGCCGCCTTGCTACCCTAGCGGCTTGCATTCCCGAGGCACTGCCATGATCGACCTGTACTTCTGGCCCACTCCGAACGGTTACAAAATCGCGCTGTTTCTCGAAGAGGCTGGACTCGACTACCGCATCGTGCCGGTCGATATCGGCGCCGGCGATCAGTTCAAGCCGGAGTTTCTTGCCTTCAGTCCGAACAACCGCATGCCGGCGATCATCGATCACGCGCCGGCCGATGGCGGCGAGCCGGTCACGGTGTTCGAATCGGGCGCGATTCTGGTCTATCTGGCCGAGAAGATCGGCCGCTTTCTGCCCACCGAGGTGCGCGCGCGCAAGCAGGTGATGGAGTGGCTGTTTTGGCAGATGGGCGGCTTCGGCCCGATGCTGGGACAGAACCACCACTTCACCCGCTACGCACCGGAAAAGATCCCCTACGCCATCGACCGCTACACCCGGGAGGCCGAGCGGCTCTACGGCGTTCTCGATCGGCGCCTCGCGGACCGGGAGTTCATCGCCGGCGAGTATTCGATCGCCGACATGGCCTGCTATCCCTGGGCCGCCATTCATCATTGGCACTACATCGATCTGGTCAACTACCCGAACGTGCGCCGCTGGCATGATGCGATCAAGGCGCGTCCGGGGGCCGAGCGTGCCTGGGTGGCGGGCGAGCAATGCAAGCGGCCGGATTCGTTCGACGACAAGGCGCGTGAGGTCCTGTTCGGCATACCCAGCAAAAAGTGAGGGCTCGAATGCGGCAACTCCGTTTTCTGTTCATCCTGGCCATGGCCTCGATCATGCCTTACACCGCTTCGGCCCAAAGCCTGACCCTGGAGGCCATCACCGGCGACGCCGCCCTGTCCGGACCAACCCTGACCGAGGCCAAGCTGTCGCCGGACGGCCGCCGGGTGACCTACCTCAAGGGCCGCGACGACAACAGAAACCGGCTCGACCTGTGGCAATACGACATCGCCACCGGCGAAAGCGCGGTGCTGGTCGATGCCGACAGCCTGACCGGCGGCAGCGAAGTGCTGTCCGCCGAAGAACAGGCCCGACGCGAGCGTCAGCGCACGGCCGCACTGTCCGGCATCGTCGAATACCAGTGGTCGTCGGACGGCGCGCGCCTGCTGTTCCCGCTTGGCGGGGCGCTGTATCTCTACGAGCTGTCCCCGGCCGAAGGCCAGAGTCCGGTTCGCCGGCTCACCCAGGACGATGGCTTCGCCACCGATCCGAAGCTGTCGCCGAACGGCGGCTTCGTCAGCTTCATCCGCGATCGCAATCTATGGGCGATCGATCTGGCCAGCGGGAGGCAACTTCAGCTCACCGAGGATGGCTCCGAGACGATCGGCAACGGTATCGCCGAATTCGTTGCCGATGAGGAAATGGACCGGCACACCGGCTACTGGTGGGCACCGGACGACTCCGCCATCGCTTTCGCGCGCATCGATGAATCGCCGGTGCCGGTTCGTCGGCGGTTCGAGATCCAGGCCGACACGGCCAGCGTGGTCGATCAGCGCTACCCGGCAGCCGGCGAGCCCAATGTGGCGGTGCAGCTCGGCGTGATACCGCTGTCCGGCAACAAGCCGGGCAAGGTGCGCTGGGTCGATCTGGGCGACAACCCCGACATCTATCTGGCCCGCGTCGACTGGCTGGACGGCCAGCGGCTGGCCTACCAGCGCCAGAGCCGCAATCAGCGCCGCTTGGATCTGGTCCTGGCCGAGTGGGCCAAGGGCGAGCAACGCACCCTGGTCAGCGAAACCGCCGAAACCTGGGTGCCGCTGCACAACGATCTGCGCTTTCTGCCCGGCGATGCCGGCTTCATCTGGAGCTCGGAGCGCAGCGGATTCCAGCATCTTTACCACTACGGCCTCGATGGCAAGGTGCTCACCCAGCTGACCCGGGGCGACTGGCCGGTCGATGAGCTGCTGGCGGTCGATCCGGTGCGCGCCCGCGTGTACTTTGCGGCCGGCAAGGAGTCCCCGCTGGAGCGGCACATCTACCGGGTTTCCCTGGCCGGTGGCGAGCCGACCCGGCTGAGTCCGGCCGAGGGCTGGCACCAGGCGCGTTTCAGCGCCGACGCCAGCGTGTTCGTCGCTGTCTGGTCGAGCACGTCGCTGCCGCCGCAGACCGAATTGTTCGATGCCGACGGCGGCAAGCTCGCCACCCTGGTGGCCAACGACCCCAACGACCCGGCGCATCCCTATCACGGCTTTCGCGCCGCCCACATCGAGCCCGAGTTCGGCGCCCTGGCGGCAGCCGACGGTCAGGTGCTGCACTACAGCCTGATCAAACCGGCCGGCTTCGATGCCCGCAAGAAGTATCCGGTGGTGGTCTATGTCTACGGCGGCCCTGCCGCGCAGACCGTGACCCGCGCCTGGCCCGGACGCGGCGATCATTTCTTCAACCAGTACCTGGCGCAGCGCGGCTATCTGGTGTTTTCCATCGACAACCGCGGCACGCCGCGACGCGGCGCGCGATTCGGCGGCGCCCTGTACCGCGAGCAGGGTCGGGTGGAGGTTGAAGACCAGCTGCGCGGCATCGAAATGCTCAAGACCCTGCCCTGGGTCGATGGCCGGCGAATCGCCGTGCACGGCTGGTCGAACGGCGGGTATATGACCTTGATGCTGCTGGCCAAGGCCTCGCACGTCTACGCCTGCGGCATTGCCGGCGCGCCGGTGACCGACTGGGCGCTGTACGACACCCACTACACCGAGCGCTACATGGACCACCCGGCCAGCAATCCCGATGGCTACCGGCGCAGCAGCGTGTTCACCCACCTCGACGGACTGGATGCCCGGCTGCTGTTGATCCACGGCATGGCCGACGACAACGTGTTGTTCAGCAACAGCACCCAGCTGATGAGCGCGCTCCAGGAGCGCGGCGTGCCGTTCGAGCTGATGACCTACCCCGGTGCCAAGCACGGCCTGCGCGGCATGGCGGCGCTGCATCGCTACCGCACCAGCGAGGAATTTCTGGCGCGCTGCCTGGCGCCCTGAGTCGAGTGGCAACGGCTTGCCGGCACGGCCACGGCGAAACGGCGCGCTGGACCCGCGCGCCGGTGATGGTCAATCGCTCAACTGCGCCCAGGCCGGCGTGTGGTCGCTCGGCCGCTCCCAGGTGCGCGGCTCGCGGTCGATGCCGGCCGCCACGCAGCGCGCCTTGAGCGCATCGGATATCAGCACCAGATCGATGCGCAGGCCCAGATTGCGTCGGAACCCGGCCTGCCGGTAGTCCCACCAGCTGAACTGCCCGTCGGCGTCGCTGTGCAAGCGCAAACTGTCGTGCAGCCCGAGCGACATCAAGCCGCGCAGCGCTGCGCGCTCGGCCGTGGAAGTGAGGATGCTGTCATCGCCCCAGGCGACCGGATCGTGGACATCGCGGGCGTCGGGCGCGATGTTGAAATCGCCCAGCACCACCAGATTCGGATAGCGGGCGATTTCCGCCGCCAGCCAGTCGTGCAGCGCGGCCAGCCAGCGCAGCTTGTAGTCGTACTTCTCGTCGCCGACCGCCTTGCCGTTGACCACGTACAGATTGACCACGCGCAGCGCCTGCGCCGGGTCGGCGTCCGGCCCGCCGAAGGTGGCGGCGATCACCCGCTTCTGCTCGTCGGAAAAACCCGGAATGCCGACCTGCACCTCGCGCGCCGGCTGCCGGCTGAGCAGCGCCACACCGTTGTAGGTCTTCTGCCCGGCGAACACGCTGCGATAGCCCAGCGCGGCCAGCGCGGCATCGGGAAACTTCGGGTCTTCCAGCTTGGTTTCCTGCAACCCGACGATATCCGGCTGCGCCTGACCCAGCCACAGCTCCAGATGCGGCAGCCGGACATTGAGCGAGTTGACGTTCCAGGTGGCGATTTTCATGACCGATCTACCAGCTTGCTTTTATTAGAGTTAACTGCTCGCAACTGAGTTTGCTACCGCCATGCATACCCCCAGATCGATTTGCTGGCTGCCACTGTCCAGTATGGACATTGTGCAACGGCGCTTCCGCGAATCACCTTGCCGTCGCATGGTAACCCATGCGGATTCCGTGGCGGTTTGCAGGTGTTCAACGGAGATCCCCGTGCGGCGAAGACGACGTATCCAACGTCCCCTGCTTTCCGTAAGGCAGAGAACGTGCGCCTGTTCTTGTGCGGCGGCGGGATGCGTAGTTCATCGCTGGAGACGCTGGCCGAGGAACGTCGGTTGTTCTATGTCGCAGCCACTCGGGCCGAGCATCGTTTGATGTTTCTCACTGAGACAGGCAAGGAGTCGCCTTATCTCGGAGCCATGACGGAGAGGCGCTTGGCTTGCAGACGGCCCGAAGACAATGATGGATGCCTGGGCACCATAGCGCAGTCGATCAAGATGCATCTGGACCAGATCGACCAAGAGTCACTGATCCGGCAGAACGTCTCGCAACAGGCAGTTGTCGCTTGGGATCGACTGGCCAAGCAGTCACTAGGCCCACCCGTGGTTGGACATTCGCTCCCCCAAAATCTGTACGCTGAACTGGCTTGGCCGGAACACGTGCCACCGCTGGCCATTCTTACTGGACGGCACAGGGGTCAAGCCGCCAACTGGCGGCAACAAGGTTGGCAGGTGCATCTACCTTGACAGCCATCTTCCTTCGGCGTAATAAGGCTCATAAATAAGCCGTTAAATCGATAACGGATCAAATATGAGCCATGCGCAGGAAAGAAGCTGACTTTGCATCGCTCGCAGCGGTGAAGACTGCGGCCCATTTCGGCGGCTTGGTGCGCCAAGCCCGCCTAGCGCGGTCATGGACGCAACAGGCGCTGGCCGAGCGCGCCCGCATCAGCCTTGCCACGCTCAAGCGCATGGAGGGTGGTGCGGTCGAGGTCTCTCTTGGCGGATGGCTGTCCGTGTTCGAAACCTTGGGCCTGCTGCCCTTGCTCGGGGCGCTGCGGGATCCCGCGTCCGCCGCCTTGCTGGACGCCACCAAGGCCAAGCGTGTGCGCTCCAGCCAACGTGACGACCTGGATTTCTGAGCATGGTCGAGCGCACCGTCTTCATCCATCTGCCCGGTGAGACGCAGGCCGTTCCGGCCGGACGCCTTACGATGATCGAGCAGGGCTTGCAGGTGCAGGCCTCGACCTTTGCCTACGGCCGCCGGTACGTTGCGCGCGCCAATGCCTTGCCAGTTGTCACCGACCGCCCCATTGGAGCCACCCATGATCGGCTTAATGGAGCCACTTGCAGGCTCCGGAAAACGGGTCTCGAACGGGGTGCAGTTTCAGGGGTTTTGTGGGGTCTTGGCAACTGCCGGTTTTGCGGTCTCCGG
>JAXMJH010000068.1:0-10409 GCA_034376725.1 Lysobacteraceae bacterium
ATTCGCCCGACGGTGAAGACGACGGTGACCGGCGTTGAGATGTTCCGCAAGCTGCTGGATCAGGGTCAGGCGGGCGACAACGTGGGTCTGCTGCTTCGCGGCACCAAGCGCGACGACGTGGAGCGCGGCCAGGTGCTGTGCAAGCCGGGCTCGATCAACCCGCACACCAAGTTCGAGGCGGAGGTGTATGTGCTGTCGAAGGACGAGGGCGGTCGTCACACGCCGTTCTTCAAGGGTTATCGTCCGCAGTTCTACTTCCGCACCACCGACGTGACCGGGGCTTGCGAGCTGCCGGAAGGCGTGGAGATGGTGATGCCGGGCGACAACGTGAAGATGGTGGTGACGCTGATCGCGCCGATCGCGATGGAAGAAGGGCTTCGTTTCGCGATTCGCGAAGGTGGCCGTACCGTCGGCGCCGGCGTGGTGGCGAAGATCTTCGAGTAAACGTAGGGGTTTGCGCCCAGCCGGGCGTGGGCCTTGACGAGCCGCCGTGGCGGACCGTGATGCGGTCCGCCTTCGGCATTTTGGGGAGTCAAGCATTACGCCAGTAGCTCAATTGGCAGAGCAGCGGTCTCCAAAACCGCAGGTTGGGGGTTCGAGTCCCTCCTGGCGTGCCACTCCTGGATCAGCGGTTGCACGCCGATCAACGGCGACACTTCCGTCGCCGATACCGGAAATCGAATGAACAGCAAGACCGAACAGTCAAACACCGCCGCCTCTCCGGGAGACATGGCTCGCTATGCGCTAGCTGTCTTGCTGGCGTTGGGCGGCATGGTGGGTTTCTACTGGTTCTCCGACTGGCCAGGCCCGCTGCGCGGCCTCCTGCCGGTTCTGGGCTTCGTGGCAGCGATCGCGGTTGCCGCCTTCACGCCATTTGGCCTGCAAGCCAGGGAGTTCATCTCCGAGGCGCGCTTCGAGTTGCGCAAGGTCGTCTGGCCGACCCGGGACGAGACCGTCAAGGGCACGCTGCTGATCATCGTGGTGGTGATCATCATCAGCCTGTTGCTCGCGTTGTTCGATTTCTTCATCCAGGCCGGCGTAACCCGGTTGCTGGGCTAAGGCGCAAATTAATGAACGACGAGATTCAATCTGCTTCGGAGGCCGGTACCAAGCGCTGGTACGTGGTTCACGCCTATTCCGGGTTCGAGAACTCGGTCAAGCGCTCGCTCGAAGAGCGGATTGCCCGCGCCGGCATGCAGGATAAGTTCGGCGACATCCTGGTGCCGACCGAAGAAGTCGTCGAAATGCGCGGCGGACAGAAGCGCAAGTCCGAGCGGAAGTTCTTCCCGGGTTACGTGCTGGTACAGATCGAAACCACCGGCGATGCGCACCTGCCGAACATGGACGTCGATTGCTGGCATCTGATCAAGGAGACCCCGAAAGTGCTGGGCTTCATCGGCGGCAGCGCAGTGCGCCCCCTGCCGATCACCGACGGTGAGGCGGCAGCCATCGTGCAGCGTGTCGCCGACGGCGTCGAGAAGCCGCGTCCCAAGGTGCTGTTCGAGCCCGGTCAGTTGGTTCGCGTCACCGAGGGACCGTTCAACGACTTCAACGGTACCGTTGAAGAAGTCAACTACGACAAGAGCCGCATTCGTGTGGCCGTCATGATTTTTGGCCGATCCACCCCTGTGGAACTCGAGTTTTCGCAGGTGGAGAAGGCCTGAAGGGCCGGGAGTCGGGGGTCGGGACTCGGGAATCGGAACGGCGAAGGATGTAGCCGCCTAAACGATTCCCGATTTCCGATTTCCGATTCCCGAAGCAAGCAACCAATGGGGAGCCCGAGGGCCGCGAGGCCGCCAAGGCGCTAACACCCGGAGATAACAGCAATGGCAAAGAAAGTAACCGGATACATCAAGCTGCAGGTCAAGGCCGGTCAGGCCAACCCGAGTCCGCCCGTGGGCCCGGCCCTGGGTCAGCGCGGCCTGAACATCATGGAGTTCTGCAAGGCGTTCAATGCGGCCACGCAGAAGCTCGAGCCGGGCATCCCGATCCCGACGGTGATCACCGTCTATTCCGACCGCACCTTCACCTTCATCACCAAGACGCCACCGGCCAGCATCCTTCTGAAGAAGGCTGCCGGTATCACGTCCGGTTCGAAGCGGCCGAACACCGAGAAAGTCGGCAAGGTCACGCTTCAGCAGGTCGAAGAAATCGCCAAGACCAAGGCTGCTGACCTCACGGCGGCGGATCTGGAAGCGGCGGTACGGACAATTTCTGGCAGCGCCCGCAGCATGGGCCTGGTAGTGGAGGGCTGAGCCATGGCAAAGACGACCAAGCGGATGAAGGCGCTCAAGGCGCTCGTGGAACCGGGCAAGACCTACGCCATCGATGACGCACTGAAGCTCATCAAGGACAACAGCAAGCTCAAGTTTGTCGAGTCGATCGACGTGGCCGTGCGCCTCGGCGTCGACGCGCGCAAGTCCGACCAGCAGGTTCGTGGCTCCACCGTTCTGCCCGCCGGTACCGGCAAATCGGTGCGCGTGGCGGTGTTCTGCCCGCCGGGCGCCAAGGCCGACGAGGCGCTGGCGGCTGGTGCGGACATCGTGGGCATGGACGATCTGGCGGAAAAGATGCAGGCCGGCGATCTGAATTACGACGTGGTCATCGCCACGCCCGATGCGATGCGCGTGGTCGGCAAGCTGGGCCAGGTGCTCGGCCCGCGCGGCCTGATGCCCAACCCGAAGGTCGGCACCGTGAGCGCCAATCCTGCCGAGGCGGTCAACAACGCCAAGGCTGGACAGGTTCGCTACCGCACCGACAAGGCCGGCATCATCCACTGCACCATCGGCAAGGCGGATTTCGACGCCGAAGCGCTGAAGTCCAACCTGAGCGCGCTGCTCGCGGACCTGGTCAAGGCCAAGCCGACGGCGGCCAAGGGCCAGTACCTGCAGAAGGTTTCGCTCAGCTCGACCATGGGCGTGGGCGTGACCATCGATCAGGCTTCACTGGCGCTGTAATCCCCGGCTCGGGTTGGGCTGGTCCCGTCCCGAGCCAAACCCGCAGCGACGGAGATCCATTCCGTTGTGCGCGGAGCAACGAATTTGAAGGCGACCGGGGCCGAAGGGTCTCCGGTAGCCATCAAAGACCGCAGGTGCGGTCCAGCAACGTCGACGTCGGGCATGGATGCGCGATATGGCACGGAATCGCCGTCGTCGTTGTCGGGGTCGCTTAATCCAGTCGCATCAGCGCCTGGGCCTGCGCAGATGGTCGTCGCCTTCCGGAATTTTCTGGAAACGGCTACCAGACAGGGTGCCAAGGGATTGGCACCGCCCAGTACCGCCATTCGGGAGGATCCGATGGCGGATCAGTCACCAGGAGAACTGCAATGGCTCTCAATCTGTCGCAAAAGAAGGAAGTCGTTGCCGAGGTTGCGGATATTGCCGCCAAGGCGCACTCCCTGGTTGCCGCCGAGTACGTAGGGTTGACGGTCGCTCAATTGACCGACCTGCGCAAGAAGGCGCGTGGTGATGGCGTGTTCGTTAAGGTTGTCAAGAACACGCTGGCTGCACGCGCGGTGGAAGGTACCGACTATCAGTGCATCTCCAATGCCCTGACCGGTCCTCTGCTGTATGCCTTCTCGCAGGAAGACCCCGGTGCCGCCGGTCGCCTGATCAAGGAGTTCGCCAAGGACAACGCGAAGCTCAAGCCGAGGCTGGTCGCCATCGGTGGGCAGATGTACCCGGGCACCCATGTGGATGTCCTGGCATCGCTGCCGACCCGTGACCAGGCGCTCAGCATGCTTCTCAATGTCATGTCCCAGCCGGCCACCATGCTGGCCCGTGTCATGGCCGAGCCCGCTTCCCAGCTGGCCCGTGTCATCAACGCGGTCGCCGAGCAGAAAAAGGCCGCCTGAGGCTCCGCAGCCGATTCGGTTTCGATCCTACATTCCGTTCCGTTTTCAGAATCAATCGAGGTAATTTCAAATGTCCCTGACCAATGATCAGATCATCGAAGCGATCGCCGGCAAGTCCCTCATCGAGGTGATGGAGCTGGTGAAAGCGATGGAAGAGAAGTTTGGCGTATCCGCGGCCGCCCCGGTCGCCGCTGCGGCTGGCCCGGCGGTTGCCGCTGCGCCGGTCGAAGAGCAGACCGAGTTCGACGTGATTCTCAAGGCCACTGGCGAGAAGAAAGTCGAAGTCATCAAGGTCGTTCGTGCCATCACCGGCCTGGGCCTGAAGGAAGCCAAGGACCTGGTCGAGGGCGCGCCCCAGACCGTGAAGGAAGCGGCTTCCAAGGCCGACGCCGACAAGTTCAAGAAGGACCTCGAAGCTGCTGGTGCCACCGTCGAACTGAAGTAATCGACGCGTTGCCCCGCAGTTCCGATAGCGCAACAACCAGGCTGGGAGCGAAAGCTCCCGGCCTCGTCCTGCTTAGCAGGGCGGGAGCAGGAGCCTGGCCACCGGCTCGTGTCGGGCACGGCTTTCGGCCGCAGCCAACCGATGTCGGACCCGGCTCCTGTATCCGTTTCAGGCACTCCCTCTTCCAGGGGGCCGGACGTGCGACTGTTTCCGTGATGCTTGCGCCTCAGCGCTCCAGAACGCTCGCCACACCCGATCCCCGAATCCCGATTCCCGGTCCAAACACAGGCGGTAGCAGACCATGACCTACTCCTTCACCGAAAAAAAGCGCATCCGCAAGGACTTCGGCAAGCGTAAGTCCATCCTGGAGGTGCCATATCTTCTGGCCATCCAGGTCGACTCGTACCGCGACTTTCTGCAGGCGAATATCGCTGCCGAAGAGCGCGATGACCGAGGCCTGCACGCGGCGCTCAAATCGGTTTTCCCGATCGTCAGCTACAGCGGAAACGCGGCGCTGGAATACGTCAGCTACCGGCTGGGCGATCCGGCGTTCGACGAGCGCGAGTGCCGCAACCGCGGCCTCAGCTATGGCGCGCCGCTGCGGGTCACCGTGCGTCTGGTCATTTACGACCGCGAGTCCTCGACCAAGGCGATCAAGTACGTCAAGGAGCAGGAAGTCTATATGGGCGACCTGCCGCTGATGACCGGCAACGGTACATTCATCGTCAACGGCACCGAGCGGGTCATCGTCTCCCAGCTGCATCGCAGCCCTGGCGTGTTCTTCGACCACGACAAGGGTAAGAGCCACAGCTCGGGCAAACTGCTGTTCAACGCGCGGGTCATTCCCTACCGCGGTTCCTGGCTCGACTTCGAGTTCGACCCGCGCGATGCGCTGTTCACCCGCATCGACCGTCGCCGCAAGTTGCCGGTCACTATCCTGCTGCGCGCGCTCGGTTACGAGAACGAAGAGATGCTGCGCATCTTCCACGACATCAACACCTTCCATCTGGACAAGGAAGGCCTTGTCGAGCTTGAGCTGGTTGCTGAGCGTCTGCGCGGCGAAACCCTGAGTTTCGACCTGCTGGCCGACGGCAAGGTGCTGGTCGAAGCCGGCAAGCGCATCACTGCGCGGCACATCAAGCAGCTTCAGGACGCCGGCATTGAAGCGCTGCGCGTGCCCGACGATTACCTCATCGGCCGCGTGCTGGCCCACGACGTGATCGACTCGGCGACCGGCGAGCTGCTGGCCAGCGCCAACGACGAAATCAGCGACGATCAGCTGGCGGCATTCCGCAAGGCCGGTGTCGAGACGCTGGGCACCCTGTGGGTCAACGATCTCGACCGCGGGCCGTACATTTCGAACACCCTGCGCATCGATCCGAGCAAGACCCAGCTGGAAGCGCTGGTCGAAATCTACCGGATGATGCGTCCGGGCGAGCCGCCGACCAAGGATGCGGCGCAGAACCTGTTCTACAACCTGTTCTTCACTTTCGACCGCTACGACCTGTCGGCGGTTGGCCGGATGAAGTTCAACCGTCGGGTTGGCCACAAGGAAGTCCTGGGGTCGGGCGTGCTCTACGACCACCGGTTCTTCAGCAGCCGCAACGACGAAGCCTCCAAAACGCTGGTCGAAGAGCACGGCGAAAGCTCCGACATCCTCGATGTGCTGAACGTGCTGTGCGAGATCCGCAACGGTCGCGGCTCGGTCGACGATATCGATCACCTGGGTAACCGGCGCGTGCGTTCGGTCGGCGAAATGGCCGAGAACGTGTTCCGCATCGGCCTGGTCCGGGTCGAGCGCGCTGTGCGCGATCGCCTGTCGATGGCCGAAGCCGACAATCTCAGCCCGCAGGAGCTGATCAACGCCAAGCCGGTGGCGGCCGCGGTCAAGGAGTTCTTCGGCTCCTCGCAGCTGTCGCAGTTCATGGACCAGAACAATCCGCTGTCGGAAGTCACCCACAAGCGCCGTGTTTCGGCGCTGGGTCCGGGCGGTTTGACCCGCGAGCGCGCCGGCTTCGAAGTCCGCGACGTTCATCCCACGCATTACGGGCGGGTCTGCACCATCGAAACCCCGGAAGGCCCGAACATCGGCCTGATCAACTCGCTGGCGGTGTTCGCCCGAACCAACAAGTACGGCTTCCTTGAGACGCCGTACCGGCGTGTGGTCGAAGGCAAGGTGACCGATCAGGTCGAATACCTGTCGGCAATCGAAGAAAACGATTACGTCATCGCCCAGGCCAACGCCGAGCAGGACGAAAGCGGTCGGCTCAGCGCGCAGTTCGTGGCTTGCCGCTACCAGGGTGAGTCGCTGCTCAAGCCGCCGTCGGAAATCCAGTTCATGGACGTTTCCCCGATGCAGACGGTCTCGGTGGCGGCGGCACTGGTGCCGTTCCTCGAGCACGATGACGCCAACCGCGCGCTGATGGGCGCCAACATGCAGCGTCAGGCGGTCCCGACCCTGCGCTCCGAGAAGCCGCTGGTCGGCACCGGCATCGAGCGTGCCGTGGCCCGCGACTCCGGCGTGACGGTCAATGCCCTGCGCGGCGGCCTGATCGACCAGTCCGATGCCGGCCGCGTGGTCGTGCGCGTCAATGAAGACGAGATCGTCGGCGACAATGATCCGGGCGTGGACATCTACAACCTGGTCAAGTACACCCGCTCCAACCAGAACACCTGCATCAACCAGCGCACGCTGGTCAAGGTAGGCGATCGGGTCGCTGCCGGCGACGTGCTGGCCGACGGCCCGTCCACCGACATCGGTGAGCTGGCTCTGGGCCAGAACATGCTGGTCGCATTCATGCCCTGGAACGGCTACAACTTCGAGGACTCCATCCTCATTTCCGAGCGCGTGGTCCAGGAAGACCGACTGACCTCGATCCACATCGAGGAGCTCAACTGCGTTGCCCGCGACACCAAGCTGGGCCCTGAGGAAATCACTGCCGATATCCCGAACGTGTCCGAGCAGGCGCTTGGCCGGCTCGACGAGTCCGGCGTGGTCTACATCGGCGCCGAAGTGCGGGCCGGCGATATCCTGGTCGGCAAGGTCACGCCGAAGGGCGAGAGCCAGCTGACCCCGGAAGAGAAACTGTTGCGCGCGATCTTCGGCGAAAAGGCGTCCGACGTTAAGGACAGCTCGCTGCGCGTGCCGCCGGGCATGGATGGCACCGTGGTCGACGTGCAGGTGTTCACCCGCGACGGCATCGAGAAGGACAAGCGCGCCCGGCAGATCGAAGAAGCCGAAATCAAGCGCGTGAAGAAGGATATGGACGATCAGTTCCGGATTCTCGAAGGCGCCATTTACGGACGTCTGCGCGGACAGCTGACCGGCCGCGTGGCGAACGGCGGGCCGGCCGGCGTCAAGAAGGGCACGACGTTGACCGATGCCCATCTCGACGCCTTCAGCAAGGACGATTGGTTCTCGCTGCGCATGAAGGACGAGGATGCCGCCGAGGCGGTCGAGATCGCCCAGCGTCAGCTGACTTCGCACAAGGCCGAGTTCGACAAGCGTTTCGCTGAAAAGCGCGGCAAGATCACCGCCGGCGACGACCTCGCCCCGGGCGTGCTGAAGATGGTGAAGGTTTATCTTGCGGTGCGCCGGCGGATCCAGCCGGGCGACAAGATGGCCGGACGGCACGGCAACAAGGGCGTCATCTCCAACATCGTCCCGGTTCAGGACATGCCGTTCATGGCCGATGGCACCTCGGTCGATATCGTGCTCAACCCGCTGGGCGTGCCGAGCCGAATGAACATCGGCCAGATCCTCGAAACCCATCTCAGTTGGGCGGCGAAGGGCCTGGGTCACCGTATCCAGGAGATGCTGGAAGCCAGCGCCAAGGTGGCGGAGCTGCGCAAGTTCCTCGACCAAATCTACAACCACGACCGCAAATTGAGTGGAGAGCGGGTCGACCTGACCGAATTCACCGATGAGCAGTTGCTGGAGATGGCGCGCAATCTGACCACTGGCGTGCCGATGGCGACGCCGGTGTTCGATGGCGCGGCCGAACACGAGATCAAGGGCATGCTCAAGCTGGCCGGCCTGCCGGAAAGCGGGCAGACCACGCTGATCGACGGGCGTACCGGCGAGGCGTTCGATCGCCCGGTGACCGTGGGCTACATGCACATGCTCAAGCTCAACCATCTGGTCGACGACAAGATGCACGCGCGTTCCACCGGCCCGTACTCGCTGGTTACCCAGCAGCCGCTGGGCGGCAAGGCACAGTTCGGCGGACAGCGCTTCGGCGAGATGGAAGTCTGGGCGCTGGAAGCCTACGGCGCGGCCTACACCCTGCAGGAAATGCTCACCGTCAAATCCGACGATGTGCAGGGCCGAAACCAGATGTACAAGAACATCGTCGATGGCGAACACGAAATCACCGCCGGCATGCCGGAGTCGTTCAACGTGCTGGTCAAGGAAATTCGCTCGCTCGCCATCAATATGGAGCTGGAGGAGCACTGAGAGCCGGGAATGGGGAATCGTGAATAGGGAATCGTCAACGCCGGCTTGCTGCCGCCAACGACTCCCGAACAACCGATTCCCCGCTTCGAGCTGCTAACGATTCCCGACTCCCGATTCCCGATTCCCGGAGAAAGCAATGAAAGACCTTCTCAATCTGTTCAACCAGCAGCGCCAGACGCTCGACTTCGACGCCATCAAGATTGGTCTGGCTTCGCCGGACTTGATCCGGTCGTGGTCGTGGGGCGAAGTCAAGAAGCCGGAAACCATCAATTACCGCACCTTCAAGCCCGAGCGCGATGGCCTGTTCTGCGCGGCGATCTTTGGGCCGGTGAAGGATTACGAGTGCCTGTGCGGCAAGTACAAGCGCATGAAGCACCGTGGCGTGGTCTGCGAAAAGTGCGGCACCGAGGTCACCCTGGCCAAGGTGCGCCGCGAGCGCATGGGTCATATCGATCTGGCCAGCCCGGTTGCGCATATCTGGTTCCTCAAGTCGCTGCCGTCGCGCATCGGCCTGATGCTGGACATGACCCTGCGCGATATCGAACGCATCCTCTACTTCGAGGCATTCGTGGTCACCGAGCCGGGTCTGACCCCGCTCGAGCGCGGCCAGCTGCTCAACGAAGAGCAGTTCATCCAGGCCCAGCAGGAACACGGCGATGATTTCGATGCCGTCATGGGCGCCGAGGGCGTCTTCGAACTGCTGCGCACCATCGACCTCAACAGCGAGGTCGTGCAGCTCAAGGAAGAGATTGCCGAAACCAAGTCCGAGACCAAGCTCAAGCGCCTGACCAAGCGGGTCAAGCTGATGGAGGCGTTTCTGGAGTCGGGCAATCGTCCCGAGTGGATGATCCTGACCGTGCTGCCGGTGCTGCCGCCGGATCTGCGCCCGCTGGTGCCGCTCGACGGCGGCCGTTTCGCCACTTCCGACCTCAAC
Organism: Lysobacteraceae bacterium; assembly: GCA_034376725.1. Lineage (GTDB taxonomy): Bacteria > Pseudomonadota > Gammaproteobacteria > Xanthomonadales > Xanthomonadaceae > UBA11164. The sequence continues at coordinate 9,689 of JAXMJH010000068.1, forward strand.
GACCTCTACCGTCGTGTCATCAACCGCAACAACCGTCTCAAGCGCCTGCTCGAGCTCAATGCGCCCGACATCATCGTGCGCAACGAGAAGCGCATGCTGCAGGAGTCGGTCGATGCGCTGATGGACAACGGCCGTCGCGGTCGCGCCATCACCGGCACCAACAAGCGCCCGCTCAAGTCGCTGGCCGACATGATCAAGGGCAAGCAGGGCCGGTTCCGCCAGAACCTGCTCGGCAAGCGCGTCGACTACTCCGGCCGTTCGGTCATCGTGGTCGGCCCGACCCTGCGCCTGCACGAGTGCGGCTTGCCGAAGAAGATGGCGCTGGAACTGTTCAAGCCGTTCATCTTCTCCAAGCTCCAGCGTCGTGGCCTGGCCACCACCATAAAGGCGGCCAAGAAGCTGGTCGAGCGCGAATCGGCTGAAGTGTGGGACATCCTCGAAGAGGTGATCCGCGAGCACCCGGTGCTGCTCAACCGTGCCCCGACCCTGCACCGCCTTGGCATCCAGGCGTTCGAACCGGTGCTGATCGAAGGCAAGGCGATCCAGCTGCACCCGCTGGTGTGTACTGCGTTCAACGCCGACTTCGACGGCGACCAGATGGCCGTGCACCTGCCTCTCTCGGTGGAGGCCCAGGCCGAGGCGCGCATCCTGATGCTCTCGGCGAACAACATCCTCTCGCCGGCGCATGGGCGCCCGATCACCGTTCCCAGTCAGGACATGG
>JAXMJH010000069.1:0-15889 GCA_034376725.1 Lysobacteraceae bacterium
TCGGCAGATTTGGCGGTACGATTCATGGCGGACTCCTCCTCTCGGCTGTGTGGTTGGTCGCTACTCAAGCAGCACCCCTCACTCTGGCACATCGCGATGCCGTCCCTGGGAGGAGGAGTCCATCCCATCAGCTTAGGCCGCAGGCCGTAAGCCGGGACCGCCGGTTGCAAAAGTTCTCGCGATGAATAGCCGCAGCCCGGTCAACTGGGCCACAGGCCGGAAGCCGGGAATTATTGCGATGATCGGGCATCATTGGCCCCGGATTTACGCTGCGCTGCAATCCGGGCTACTCGGGCTGGCGATGCGTATCGGTGACGCGTGATGGCCCCGACCCGCTTGTCGATCTCGTAGACAATAGCGTTGAACTTGCGTCGGGCGAGTAGACCGGCTTAGGCCAAAGGCCGCAAGCCGGGACCGCCGCTTGCAAGGGTCCTCGAGATTGATCAGCCCTGCCGGGGTCAGCAAAGCTGTGCCAGCGCTCGGCGCCGCAGCTCAAGCGGATTGCACACGTTGGCTTGATTCGGGCAACAAAAAACCCGCGACGGGCACGGGTCGATGTCGAAGGATCTGGGAAGACCCGGCTCGGATGTTTGGTGCCCAGGAGAGGACTCGAACCTCCACGGTTTTACCCGCTAGTACCTGAAACTAGTGCGTCTACCAATTCCGCCACCTGGGCAGGTGTCGCAACTTCAACAGCAGCGAGCCGCATACGATACGTAGGCGGCAGGATTCTGTCAATGGTTTGCGGGTTCGATCCGGGTCGCTGGTGTACCATGCCGCCATGAAGAAAAAAGACCCACCGAAAAACCCCGCTGCCGGCGATAAGGCTGCCGCAGCTTCCGATTCGAATTCCCGCAAGCGTGCTGGCAAGCAGCCGGCCAAGGCGGCTCCCTGGCTGCCCGACGTACCACCCGTTGCGGCCGGGGGCAGCGATGCGAAAAAGCCCAAGTCCCGGCGTAGCGGCTCGGCCAGGAAGGCGGCCGGCAAGTCTGGCGGTCAGGGCAATAAGAAGCGCTCCGGTAATCTGTCCGCGGGCTCCACCCCCGCCATTGCCGGCTTCGTCGATCCACATTCGGAACGTGAAGCCCAGCGTTACGAGCAGCCGATCGCCAGCCGGGAAGCGCTGCTGGCCTTGTTGGCGCAGGCCGATGGTCCGCAGACCGCCGAGGAACTGGCGCGGCAGTTGGGCTATCTGAGCCCGGAGCGCTTCGAGCCGCTGAGCAAGCGTCTGGCCGCCATGTTGCGCGACGGTCAGATACTGGCCAATCGGCGCGGCGGCTACGCACTGGCAAGCAAGCTCGATCTGGTGTCGGGGACGGTGATCGCCAACCCGGAGGGATTTGGATTTCTGCGCACCGAGGCCGGCGGCGACGACCTGTTTCTGCCGCCGCACGAATTGCGCAAGGTGATGCACGGCGACCGCGTGCTGGCGTCGGTCACCGGCATCGACCGGCGCGGCCGAAAAGAGGGCGCCATCGTCGAGGTGCTGGAACGCCGGCAGAGTCGCCTCCTGGGCCGCTATTCGCAGCGCGCTGGCATCGGCTACGTCGCGCCGGATGATCGCCGCCTGCTACACGATGTGCTGATTGGGCCGGGCGACAGCGGTGGTGCCAGGGAAGGTCAACTGGTGGTCTGCGAGATCACCGAGCCGCCCGAGGCGAAGCGATTGCCACTCGGCCGCATTCTCACAGTTCTCGGCGACCGGTTGACGCCTTCGCTGGTGGTCGAGGCGGCGCTGCACGGCCACGGTCTGCCGACGGAGTTTCCTCCCGAGGTGCTGGCCCAGGCTGTCGCGGTGCCGGTCGATGTGGACAGCGCGACGGTGGCGGCGCGGGTGGACCTGCGCGATGTGCCGCTGGTCACCATCGACGGCGAGGACGCGCGGGATTTCGATGATGCCCTGTGGTGCGAGACCACCCGTTCGGGTTTCCGGCTGATTGTCGCCATCGCCGACGTATCGCACTATGTCCAGCCCGGCTCACCGCTGGATGTCGAAGCGGCGGACCGCGCGACCTCGGTGTATTTCCCCGGTTTTGTGGTGCCGATGCTGCCGGAAACTCTGTCGAACGGCATCTGCTCGCTGAATCCGCGGGTCGATCGCTGCTGTTTCGTCTGCGACATGGAAATCGGTCGCGACGGTACGGTGCTGTCGTCGAAGTTCTACGAGGCGGTGATGCGCTCGCATGCGCGGCTGACCTACACCCAGGTGTGGGCGGCGATCGGCGAGGACGACGAGGACGCCATCGGCCGGATCGGTGCGCTGCTGCCGCACATCAAGCGCCTGCACCAGCTGTACAAAGTGTTGGCCAAGGCCCGGAGCCGGCGCGGTGCGATCGAGTTCGAGTCCAGCGAAACCCGTTTCGTGCTCGGCCCGGCTGGTGAGGTAGTGCAGGCCGGCATGCTGGAACGCAACGACGCCCACAAACTGGTCGAAGAGTGCATGATCGCGGCCAATGTCGAGGCCGCCCGCACACTGCTGGTGGGCGAGATCCCGGCACCCTACCGCATCCATGAGCGCCCGCCGGAAAGCAAATATGCCGAGCTGCTGGAGTTTCTCGGCGATTTTGGCCTCAGTCTGCCGCCGTGGTCCAAGGTGGAGCCACGCGACTACACCGCGCTGATCAAGAAAGTGCGCGACCGCCCGGAATCGGCACTGATCGAGTCGGTGTTGCTGCGCTCGCAGTCGCTTGCAGTCTACTCGCCCGAAAATCACGGGCATTTCGGACTGGCTCTGGATGCTTACGCTCATTTCACGTCGCCAATTCGGCGTTATGCCGATCTGCTGGTGCACCGCGCCATCAAGCATCTGCTGGCCGGTGGCAAGACTTCCAGCTTTCGGTATGCCACCCATGAGATGGCGGCGCTGTCCTTGCACTGCTCGGAACGCGGAAGACGTGCCGACGAAGCCAGTCGGGAAGTCGACGACCGTTACCGGGCGGCCTGGATGGAGCAGCATGTCGGTGGCGAGTTCGACGGCGTGATCTCCGGGGTGACCAGTTTCGGGCTGTTCATCGAGCTGGTCGAATCCAAGGTCAATGGCCTGGTGCACGTCACCCAGTTGCCGCGCGACTACTATCACTTCGATCCGGCGCGCAAAACCCTGTCCGGCGAGCACGGCGGCTTGAGTTTCCGTCTCGGCGACCCGGTGCGCATCGTAGTGTTGCGCGCCAGCGTCGAGGATCGGCGAATCGACTTCCGGCTGGTCGAAGCGGCCGCGCCTGAGCAGAAAAAGCGCCGCCGCCGCTGACCGGCAGCAGTTTTCGCCAATTGGCATCCATCGTTCGCCCGGATTCGCATCGCCGGGCGGGCTGAATTCGAGAACACCATGAGCAAAGGTCAGGGTCACTGGGTCGCGGGCATCAACGCGGTATGGGCTGCGCTCGAGCACGATGCCGGCAATGTTGTCGAGGTGCTCATCGAGGCCGGCGGCCGCAATCCCCGCTTGACCGAGATCGAGGAGCAGGCGCGACGGTTGGATCTTCCGGTGCGCCGGGTTGCAGTGCAGGCACTGGAAGGCGCATCCGGCGGAGTTCGGCATCAGGGCGCCGTGGCTCGCTACCGGCCCGCTGCGACGCTGGAAGACGGCGATCTGCCGGGCCTGATCGAGGCGGCCAACGGGCGGGCGCTGGTGCTGGTGCTGGATGGCGTGACCGACCCGCATAATCTGGGTGCCTGCTTGCGCAGCGCGGCGGCAGCCGGCGCAACGGCGGTGATCATTCCCAAAGACAAATCGGCGCAGATCAATGCCACCGTTCGCAAGACATCCTCCGGCGCGGCGGACCGGATCCCGGTGGTCCGGGTGACTAATCTGGCGCGCTGTCTGCGCACGCTGCGCGACATGGGCGTGTGGATCTATGGCTTGGTGGGCGACAGCGCGAACGGCTTTTTCCGCCTGAACCTCACCGGCAATGTCGCGTTGGTGCTGGGCAGCGAGGGTGAGGGACTGCGTCGGCTCACCCGCGAGCAGTGCGATCAGCTGGTCAGCATTCCGATGCCCGGCGAAATGGAAAGCCTGAATGTTTCGGTGGCGTCCGGCGTGGCGCTGTTCGAGGCGGTTCGCCAACGCGCCGGAGCACCGTCATGAGGGGCTTCGAAGGTCTGGCCTGGCATGATTTGACTGGCCTGGTGGGCGTGATTCTGGTGTTGCTGGCCTATTTCGGTCTGCAGGCCGGGCGGATGCGCGGCGACGGATTCGTCTATCAATCGATGAATCTGATCGGTGCGCTGCTGATTCTTCTGTCGCTGGCGAATAACTTCAATCTTTCAGCGGCCGTGGTCGAACTTTCCTGGGTCATCATCACGGTGTACGGCATGATCCGAGCGCATCGTATCCGGCGCGAGCGGTCGGGAAACACGGACTGAGTTGCGCAGAGCACCGCGAGTCGCCAATCCGGGCCGAACTCAGTTTCCGAGGGTGATCTGGCACTGCCGCCAGCGGTTGAGGATGCGACAGAACAACTCCGCCGTGCGATCGGTGTCGTAGACCGCCGAGTGCGCATCGGCGTCGTTCCATTCCAGTCCCGCCGCCTGCACAGCCTTGCTGAGCACGGTCTGTCCATAGGCCATCCCGGCCAGGGTCACCGTGTCGAAGGTGCTGAACGGATGGAACGGATTGCGCTTGTGGCCAACCCTGGCCACCGCAGCGTTGACGAAGCCCAGATCGAAGCTGGCATTGTGGCCAACCAGAATCGCGCGATTGCAACCGTGCCGTCGAATGGCCTGGCGGATCGGAGCAAAGATACGATCCAGCGCGATCCGCTCCGATTGTGCGTCACGGAACGGATGGTCTATGTCGATGCCGGTTATTTCCAGCGAGCGCGGATCGATCTCCGAGCCGGGGTAGGGCTGGACATGGCTGGAAACCAGCTCGCCAGGTCGCAGCCAGCCTTCATCGTCCAGCTCGATCGGGATGGCAGCGATTTCCAGGAGCGCATGGCGCGTGCAGTCGAAGCCACCGGTCTCGACGTCGACCACTACCGGCAGAAAGCCCCGAAACCGGGCTGCCATTGATCTTTCCGAGTCGGGAGACGCGCTGTCCGTCATCGGCGATGCGCTCCGCAAGTGCCCTGTGGAGGCCGTCCGACCGCAGGTCGGCAATTGCTATGGTTCATTGTGATCATGGGGCGCCCCTGGGAAGTGAATCTCGAAGAGTGCCACGCGCGAGCAGTGGAGTGCCTCACCGGAAAAATGCAAAGGCCCAAGCTCGAGGGCTTGGGCCCAGAGTAGCAAACTTGCGGGTGACGATCGGGGCCTTGACGCCGGCCCCGGTCGATCCAGCTCAGACCGCCTGTGGTCGGAACCGTTTGGCGATCCAGTAATCGATGCTCAGGAAACGCCCCGCGCCGCCGAAGAACAGAACCAGCAGCATGATGAAGTAGGTGGCGGCGAACTCGATGCCGTTGTTGAGCACAACCAGCGACCCCTTCTCGGTGAGCCAGCTGTAGTTGCCGTGCTCTCGCAGAATCTTCTTGGCGGCGTCGAGCCGCTTGCCGACCTCGGCGCTGTTCTCCAGGCTGCGCTTGGCGGCCGGAATCCCGACGGCAGCCAGCGGCTGCGCCATGCTGGTGGAGGGGTTCGAGGGTGCGATGGCAAACCAGCCATCTTCGAGGTGCACAGCAAAGATCGCGACCAGCATGGTGATCATCAGCGGGATGGTGATCAGGCGTGTTGCCAGTCCGATCAGCAGCAAAAAGCCGCCGACCAGCTCGGCCGCCGTCGCCAGGAATGCCATCAACCACGGGAATGGCAGGCCCAAACCCCAGTCCGGATTGCCGAACCAGGAGACGACGCTGTCGAAGCTGCTCACCTTCTGCATGCCGGCAGCGATAAAGATGATCGCCAGGAACAGCCGCAACAGCACCGGCGCCAGGAAATCGAGTTTTCGGGTGAGATCCAGAAAGTCATGGGCGAGGTTGCCGAGTCGTGCAATTGCGTTCATCAAACTTTTTCCTTTTTTGAACTTTGAGGTATCGATTGAGGCTAGAAGTCCGATCCGGTCAGCCCGTGGTGCAGTGAGTCCATCTGTTTGCTGTGCGGAGCGAATGGTGCATGGCTCCCGGTCGGAAAAGACAAGTCGCTGGCTTGATTGGCCATTGCGCTGCAGCTGTCCATGCGCAGAGCGCAAGCCATGAATACAGTTTCTCCTCTTGGCCACGCCACCTTCCGGCTCAGCAGTTGCGCGTGCCCAGAATCACCTTGCTCTGATGCAGTTGCTCCAGCAGCGCCTTGCCTTGCAGCAGGAACTGCGACAGCTCGACATCGCCGACCTCCGAGGCCAGAGCTTCGAGTTGCTGGCGACCGTTAAGTTCCGCAAATTCCGAAATTCGTTGCAGGAGCCGATAGGCAAGCGGGCTGATCTCCGAAAAGCGGACTTTCCCGCCCTCGCGACGGACCATCAGGAAAGTGGGTTGGTCCGGCACGCCCTCCGGTTGAAAAGCGGGCCCGATCCGGTGAACCGGATACCGATAGGCCAGCGGCCAGGCGAGCGGAGACAGTGCCAGGCAGCCATCGAGCAGATCGCCAGTGGGGTCGATGTCGTCCAAGTCTGCCGCAGCCTGCTCGATATCCAGCGCCAGCTCGACCCATTCGTAATGGGCCAATTCCAGAAGCCACGGCGCATCGCCTCGCCCTTCGAGCTGCCGCTGCTCGAGAAAGCGCAGGAACTCGCGGGCCAGTTCGGGAAACATCGGGGTCTGAGCGCGGTGATCGCGAAAGAACGCCCGGATCAGCGTGTGCCACGCATCATGTCCGAGGGTCTTGCGGATGACCGGAAAATTGCCAGCCAGCAGGCCCTCGACATTGTTGTAGAACAGTTCCCGGTAGATCTTCAGACGACGATCTTCGATACCCGGTGGTGGCGGGTTTGCCCCCGGGTCGCGGATGTGTCTGGACAGGGCGAACTGAAGGTCGCGCAGGGTCGGTGGCGTTTCAGCGGCTGGCACGACGGGCCCCGGGCAATGCGGCCTGCGCCTGCAGGGAGCGAACCTGATCCAGCTCCCCGATCAGCTCTTCGAAAGGCGGAAAGTTGAAATCGCGCTCGAGCAGAGTCGGCCGTACGCCAAAACGGGCGTAAGCCTCCGCGAGCAGCGCCCAGACCGAGGGTTTGACGGCGGCGCCATGGGTGTCGACCTTGAGGTCGTCGGCCTCGTCGTAGTGACCGGCGACATGGATGTAGGCGATGCGCTCACCCGGCATTTGCGCCAGGAACTCGCTTGCATCGTATCGATGGTTGATGCTGTTGACGATGATGTTGTTCACATCAAGAAGCAGACCGCAGTCGGCCTCGGAAAGTACCGCATTGATGAAATCCGCCTCGGCCATCGCCTGGAACGGCGCGGCATAATACGAAACGTTCTCGACCACAAGTTGGCGGCCGAGGATGTCCTGAGCCTGGCGGATTCGCGCTGCGACGTGATGAACCGCTTCCTCGGTGAATGGGATCGGCATCAGGTCGTAGAGGTGGCCATCATCGGAGCAGTAGCTCAGGTGCTCGCTGTAGATCGGCACACGGTGCTGATCGAGAAAGCGGCGAACCTTGGTCAGAAAAGTTTCGTCGAGCGGCTCGGTGCCGCCGATGGACAGCGACAGGCCGTGACAGACAATCGGGTGTTTGCTGGACAGTTCCGCGAACGCGTCGCCGAAGCGACCGCCGACGCCAATCCAGTTTTCCGGGGCGCATTCGAGGAAATCGAAGCTGCCGTCGGGAGCAGATTGCAGCGGACCCAGAAGGGCCCGCCGCAATCCCAGACCCGCAGCGTCCGACTTGAGTGGACGTGGGGTCATGACTCAGGCCTCAGGCGAGAGCGCAAACGCACTGTTCGGGATTAGTGCGAGCCGCCGCACTTGCCCTCACCGCACTTGCCTTCGCCGCCCTTGTCGGCGCCTTCGGCATCGCCGGCGTCGCCGCCGCACTTGCCTTCGCCGCACTTGCCTTCGCCGGCTTCTTTCTCGGCGTCGCCGCCGCACTTGCCTTCGCCACACTTGCCTTCACCGGCTACTTTCTCGGCGTCGCCGCCGCCCTTGCCTTCACCGCACTTGCCTTCGGCATCTTTGCCTTCGCCGACTACGCCAGCGATGTGGTTGCCAGCAGACTGCATGTAGCCCTGGTCGAGGTCGCTCATGGCGAACGCCGACTGGGACAGGGCGAAGGTGCCGACAAAAGCGGCGCCGATGGCCAGCGAAACGGGTTTGATGTTCTTGGTCATGATTGAAGTCTCCTCGTCAGTTACGGATGCGGGCAGGGAAACCCGCGCTATGAACTGTTCCCTTGACCGACACGATAGGGATGTGGGTCGAAGTGGAACAGGGGTGACACGACGCAACATTGGCGTGTTCGTCCGAACGGATTGTGCAACGATACCGCACAGGCCCACCAGCAAAGCGTTTCACCGGGAAAAAGCTTACCGCGACGTTGCGAGCGTAATGTGAAATCCATTAAGCCCCTGTTACATTTCACTGCGGCCATCGGCGGAGTCCTGGACTCAGACAGCCGCTGGTGTCTGGCCCGGGTGCCCCGACGATTCGGGATGAATCGGCGAATTCCGCTTGGAAGATCGAACGTCATCGTTTCGTGGTTTCCTCGAAGCTTTCCTTCTGCCCTCTGTGCGCGGGTCTCCAGGTCGACGCTTACCAGCAGACTCGAAGGTCGACACAACCCGACGGGTTCGACCGTGCTGGCGGGCAAAAGTTTCCATGGTTGCTGGTCCACCGCGCGGTCACCGGGCGCGGGACTCGCTGGGTGCCTGTCTGGCTTCGACGGTCGAGGCGACAGTCGGCTGTGCGAGCGCGAATTCCCGACGCGCTGTCGGTGCGCGGCGGCGCGAACGGTCGAGTGCGGGCGGGCCTGCGCCGTACAGATGGACGTTGAGCTCGGCCGGCCAAGGCCCGGCAGGCTTCAACGCTGGAGCAGGCGATTGCGAACCAGCGGTTGCGCGCCTGCATTGCGATTCACCAGCAGCCGATCAGCCGGGCCTGGGCAACCCCGAGGCTCCGTTGAAGTCGCGACGCGAACTCAGTACTGCACTTGCAGACGAAGCTGCCAGATGTCTGCGTCGCGCCCCGCGTCGTCTTCGGCAACGATGTAAGCGGATTGCACGCGGCTGTACTTGCCGATCGCCAGCGTGGCACCGAACGTCCAGGTGTCCTGTCCAATATCGCCTGTGACCGGGGCCGGCAGATCGGCGCTACCGAATCGCACGGCGAGGTCGAGCGGTCCGATACCGCCGTTCGGGGCGCCTGCGGTGAATATCCCGTCCTTGTAGACGCGTGCCGGGCCGAAGACGGTCCAGTTGGCCATCATGTAGCCGGTTTGCAAGCTCTCGCCATCGCCGGCGCCGGCTCCATCGAGATCGAGGCCCATCCATTCGCCTTGCACCATCCAGCGCGCCATCTGCCAGGCGGCTTCGATGCCCCAGCGGTTGAGCGTGTCGGCGGCCAGCGAAGGCGTGCGTGCGAACCGCCCGGAGGCCGAGCTGACTTCCGGACGAAGTGAAAAGCTCAGGTCGTCCCAGCCTTCCTCGTGGCCCAGGGCCAGGCCCAGATGCCATCGACCGTCGGCAGTCTGCCGGGTGGCTGTCGCGCGAGCAGCCACGCCCCAGTCGGGTCCGACGCTGTGAGTGTTCTTGCCAAAGGCGCTCAGCGCCAACGTATGACGGGTGTCCAGCCGCTGCCACATCAGTCCCAGCCGGCGGTCTGGCGCGGTCAGCGAGGTGGCGTTGCTTTCAGGCAGCAGGGCACGGCTGTCGGAATCGAGATTCCAGAGGCCGAATGGCTGTTTGAACTGCCCTGCAGTCCAGACTCCAGTCGTGGACTTCAGGCGCAGCCGAACGTCCTTCCAGCGATCGTCAGCGAAGTCGCGTTCGACGCTGTAGCTGAGTTGTGCGCTCAGATCGCCTTTGAGGCCGAACCGGATGCGCCGCCACTGCGAGCTGTCGCTGAGGCTGTCGGGACCGGACTCGATCCGCGTCAGGTCGTATTGCGCATACCCGCCCGGGCGCACGTAGTCCAGAACGTCGGCTTCGGCCGGGCCGGCGCAGAAGAGGGCGACTAGCAGCACGGAAGAAAGGGCGGAATGTGTCAAGCACGTGACCTTTAAATGACAGCAACATGGCAAAAATATGCCATTAATATTGCATATTTATGACACGGCAGCGTCTGGCTCGGGCGTCTTGTCCGCGTGCAGGCATAGGCTTTGTATCGGACAGCGCCAGCACTCCGGTCGACGCGCCTTGCAAATGTAGCGCCCGTGCAGAATCAGCCAATGGTGCGCGTCGAGGCGGTAGGCTGCCGGAACGCGTTTCAACAGCTGTTGCTCGACTTCGACGACATTCTTGCCGGGAGCGAGTCCGGTCCGGTTCGCGACCCGAAAGATGTGGGTATCGACCGCGATGGTCGGCTCGCCAAAGGCGGTATTCAGCACCACGTTGGCCGTTTTGCGGCCCACGCCGGGCAGGGCTTCCAGCTGTGCCCGGAGTCGGGGAACCTGGCCACCATGATCATCGACCAGCGCCCGGCAGGTGGCGATCACGTTTCGCGCCTTGCTGTTGAACAGGCCGATGCTCGAAATGTGTCGCTTGAGCGCTTCCTCGCCCAGTTCGAGCATGGCCTCCGGCGTGCGAGCGAGCGGGAAAAGCCGCCGCGTCGCCTTGTTGACCGACACATCGGTCGCCTGGGCAGACAGGATGACCGCGATCAGCAGCTCGAACGGCGACTGGTATTCCAGTTCGGTGGTCGGCTTGGGGTTGAGCTCGGCCAGTCGGGCGAAAAGCTCCTCGCGCGCGGCGCGACCCATGCCGCGAATGCGGCGCGAAGCGGGGCGCGTCATGCGCCGACGGGACTTGCATCATCGGCGGCAGCTGTGGCCGGCGCTCGCGCGGCCGGTGCGGGCCGCTGCAGCCGGTTGCGCAAGGCGACCAACAGCGCCAGGCCGATAAAGGCGCCGGGCGGAAGAATGGCCACCAGGAACCCGCGATAATTCTCGATGACGGTGACTTCCAGCGCCGGGAGGCCGAGCAGATACCCGCTGCCGTCGAACAGACTGCCGGCACCGACCAGCTCGCGCATCGAGCCCAGCAACAGCAATACCCACAGAAACCCCAGTCCGCTGGCAAACCCGTCGAGCGCGGCCCGGGCCGGGTCGTGCCGTGAAGCAAATGCCTCGGCCCGGCCCATGATGGCGCAGTTGGTCACGATCAGCGGCACGAAGATCCCCAGCACAACGTAGAGCTCCGGAAGGAATGCACGCATCACCAGTTCGATGCAGGTCACCACGGCGGCGATGATCATCACGAAGGTGGGGATGCGCACGTCCCGGCCAGTGATCCGGCGGATGCTGGCCACGACGGTGTTGGTTGCGATCAAGGCAATCAAGGTCGCCAGACCCAGCCCGATTGCGTTGACCGCGTTGTTGCTCACTGCCAACAGCGGACAGAGGCCGAGCAGTTGGACGAGGCCGACATTCCCACTCGACAGGCCATATTCCAGAATGGTTCGCGGCGAAGGCTCGGTCATTTCTTGGCTCCAAATTGATCGGGCGCGTCGCCGAAGAACAATGTCTCTCCGGGTGCGGCGGCGAAGAGTTGGTCGCTATTGCGCTCGACGAAGACCAGGGTCCGGTGGACCGCACGCACCACCGCCCGCGGGGTGATGGTAGCGCCGGCGAACTGGTCGAAGGCGCCGCCATCCTTGCGAACCCGCCATTCAGCCTCGGGCACCTTGTCGGTCGACAAGCCGGAGAACCGGGTGATCCAGTCGCTTCGCCCGGCCTCGATTCTATCGCCCAGGCCGGGTGTCTCGCGATGGCCGGTTACCCGAACGCCGGTGATGACACCATCCCGGTCGACACCGATGATGAGGCGGATTTCGCCGCTGTAGCCGTCGGGCGCGATCGAATCCAGGACCAGTACTGACGGCTGTCCGTTCTGTCGCGCCCTGCGCACCGGTAGCGGTCGATCGCTGCCCAACCAGAACGGAGCGACCACGGCGATGCTGTCGGTGATCGGGTCGTTGTCGTAACGCTCCTGTGGCAGCACGACCGCGAGCGCTCGAAGCTGCGCCTCCCGCTCGGCCTGGGCGATGCGCTCGGCGGTCAACAGGTCGACGACGCTCAGCGTACCCGCAGCCAGAAGGCCGACGGTGGCCAGCAGGCCGGCGCCCTGAAGAATGCGTCGCAGCAAAGGACTCACCGGCGTCTGCCTTCGCCGTAAATGCGCGGGCGGGTATGCAGGTCGATCCATGGCGCGGCGGCATTCATCAGCAGAATCGCGAAGGCGACGCCGTCAGGATAGGCACCCCAACGGCGAACCGACAGCGTGATCAACCCCACCCCGAGGCCGAAGATCAAACGGCCGCGCGGCGTGGTGCAGCCGCTGACCGGATCGGTGGCGATGAAGAATGCCGCCAGAACCAGCGCTCCCGAAAAGACGTGCTGGAGAGGAAACGGGTGAATGTCCGCGTCGAGCATCCAGAACGGGACGGTGATCAGAACGACGCTGCCCAGCGTGGCAAACGGAATCTGCCAGGGGATGATGCGCTTCCAGAGCAGAAAAAGCCCGCCCAGCGCGTAAAAATTGGCGATCCACTCCCAGCCACGACCCCCGAAATCGCCAAACAGGGGGTTTTCGCGGATTTCCGCCAGCGTCTCGCCCGCGCTGGCCTGGGCACGAATGGTCTCCAGCGGCGTGGCCTGAACCAGGGCATCCCATTCCATGCCGGCCGCAGGCGCGCCGAGAAAAATCGCGTACAGACTCGCGCCCAAGCCGGTGTAGGCATCGGAAAACGGGCTGGCCGGGGCAAGCCAGCGACTGGCTTCGAGCGGAAACGCGATCAGCACCACGGCATAGCCGACCATGGCGGGATTGAACAGGTTGTAGCCCAGACCGCCATAGAGATGCTTGGCGACTGCAATCGCGGCGACCATCCCGATCAACGCGATCCACCAGGGCGCCAGCGGCGGCAGGCACAGCGCGAACAGCACGGCGGTGACCGGCGCGCTGAGATCGGAGATGAACGGTTGCTGGCACTGCCCCCGCAGGCGCAGCATCACCGACTCGATGCCCAGGGCAAAGCCGGTCGCCAGGGCAATCTGGACAAGCACGCCAGGGCCGAAGAACCAGACATGGGCCGCGATGCCGGGTACCAGCGCCAGCAAGACCAGCGCCATGACCTGCTGAACCGTGCGGGCGGCCGGCAGGTGCGGCGAAGGCGCAGTGCGAAAAGTGGTCATCGATCCATCGCGGCGGCACAGGCGCCCATTATCCGCCAAGCCTGCCGTCACCGCTGCAAATCACCCATGCCGGCCGCCGGATCACGACTGTTCACGCCCAAGCTGGCGGTCGTCGGCTTGGTCGCTCCCGGCGAGGTCTTGTCTTTCCGCCTCCATGCCGGCCTTGCGCGCCTTGGCTCGGGCGATGGCCTCGGCCACGCCTTGCGGCGAGGCCGCATTCGCCTTGCGTTCGGCCTGCCGTCTGATGCGCTCTTCGGCTTCTCGCGCCAGTCGTTGCTGGCGCTGCTCAAAGCGGAGCTTGGCGGCGGCGGCCGAGCGGGCGTCGCTCTGTCGGTGACGGATCTCGGATTTTGCGAACCGGTATTGCCGGACCAGCGGGATATGACTCGGACAGGCCAGGTCGCAGCAGCCGCACTCGATGCAGTCGAAGACGCCATCGGCCTCGGTGCGCTCCCAGTTCTGCGCCCGGATATGCCAGAGCAGTTGCTGCGGTTGCAGTTGCGCCGGGCAGACGTCGGCGCAGGCGCCGCATCGGATGCACGGCATCTCCGGAATCGGCTCGCGCACCTGTGCTTCGGACAACACAAGGACGCAATTGCTGGTCTTGCCGATCGGATAATCGTCCTCGGGTAGCGCCACGCCCATCATCGGCCCGCCGATCAAAAGCCGGGCCGCCTGATCGGTGTAGCCGCCGGCTTCGGCGATCAGCGCGGCAACCGGCGTGCCCAGGGCCACCTCCAGGTTGCACGGGTGGGTCACGCCGGGGCCGGTCACGGTGACGATGCGGTGGGTCAGCGGCTCGCCGAAGTTGACCGCGCGCCAGGCCGCAGCGGCCGTTGCCACGTTGTGCGCCAGGACGCCGATGTCGACAGGCAGGCCACCCCGGGGCACTTCGAGTCCAGTGAGAACCTTGATCAGCTGCCGTTCGCCGCCTTCGGGATAGATGGTGGGCACCGAAACGATCTCGATCTCCGGCAGGTCCGGCTCCAGCGGCAGCAATTCGAGTGCCTCATCCAAGGCCTGCCGGGCTCCGGGCATCCGGTCCTCGATCGCCAGCAGCAGCCGGCTCGCGGAAATCGCCCGCGCCAGCACCAGCGCGCCGCGCAGAACGTGGTCGGCGCGTTCGCGCAGCAGAATGTCATCGCAGCTGATGTAGGGTTCGCACTCGGCGCCGTTGAGGATCAGGGTGCCGCGCCCGCTGGCCAACTTCACCGACGCGGGGAAGCCGGCTCCGCCCAGCCCCACCACGCCGCAGGCATGGATGCGCTCGCGCAGGGCTTCTGGCGAAGCGTCGTGCCACTCGATTGCGGGCAGGCGCAACGGCGATCGCTGCGCATCGGCATCAACTTCGATCTCGATGCATTCGACCTCGACGCCCGGTGGATACGCCAGGCGCATCGGCGCAATGCCGGCCACGGTTCCGCATGCTGGAGCGTGCAGATGGGCTCCGTGCACGCCACTGGCCCGCGCGATGCATTGCCCGGCGTGGACGCGGTCGCCGACCGCGACGCAGGGCTCCGACGGGTCGCCCGAATGTTGCAGCAGCGCCAGTAGCAGACGCGCCGGCAGCGGACACGGTCGAATCGCCTGGGCGGTCGATACGCCCTTGTGGCCGGGGAGCTCGAGGCCCCCGTGGAAGGCATGGATGTGCAAGGCGTTGGGTTCCGGTCGGATCGGTGTCGACGGATCAGCGGCCGAGGAATTGCGCGGCGCGCTTTTCAAGGAAGGCGCGGGTGCCCTCGCGCATGTCCTGACTCGCACTGCACACTGCGAACTGCTGGGTTTCGTAATCCAGTCCGGCCTCGATACCGCACTCGCCGCCGATCAGCACCGCGTCGAGAATTGCCGCCAGTGCGATCGGCGCCGAGTCGGCCAGCTTGCGCGCCAGCGCGATCACTTCCCCGGCCAGCTGGTCGGCCGCCACCACGCGGTTGACCAGACCCAACGCATAGGCGCGGGCAGCATCGACCGGGGTGCCGGTCAGGCACAGCTCCAGCGCGGCGCTGCGCCCGGCCAGGCGGAGCAGGCGCTGGGTCCCGCCAAAGCCCGGAAGCAGGCCGAGGGTGATCTCCGGCAGTCCCAGTCGGGCTTTCTCGGATGCCAGTCGCAGATGGCAGGCCATGGCCAGCTCGAGTCCGCCGCCGAGAGCATAGCCATCGATGCGTGCGATGACCGGCTTGCCCAACCCTTCGATCCGGCGCATGAGAGCCTGGCCGGCGCGCGACATGGCCCGCGCTGCCAGCGGGTCGGCCTCGGCCAGCTCGGAAATATCGGCGCCGGCGACGAATGCCTTGCCGCCCGCACCGGCCAGCACCACCACCCGAACGGCCGGGTCTGCACCCGCCTCGGCGAAGGCGCGGTCGAGCTCCGCGATGGTGGCCCGGTCGAGCGCGTTCAGCTTTTCCGGCCGGTTGATGGTGATGTCTCGGATCGCGTCGCGATCGGCGATCAGCAGGTTACGGTAGGTCATGTGGGCTCCAGCTCCTGGGATTAGCGTGCGCCATTGTTGCGACTAGCAAGCGATCAGAGTCTTTTCCAATTCAGGTATGAGCCTGGAGCGGGCGTGTTTTGGCTCGCACCGAGTCGATGGTGGATAGGATCTGCGAGTGTAGTCGGTGTGGTCTGGCAGTTGGCGTTTTGGATCAGGCGGAACGTCGCTTTGCCGGT
>JAXMJH010000070.1:0-9239 GCA_034376725.1 Lysobacteraceae bacterium
CATCATCGGTTATCTGGCCCTCGACCCTCAGCCGCATACCATCGAGGTACGGGCCGAGCGCAATCTGGCCGTACAAGGTCTGTTGCGCAGCGCCACGGGGGTGCTGAGCAATGTCAGCGCAGTCGCGCCACGGGCGGCCAACGACGACAACGCTGATCGCCTCCTGGCCACGGTCAATCCGGTCGGCGACGGCCCGGCCAGCACGGTACGGATCGTGAGCCTGACTGACGCGGGAGAGATTCTGCTGCTGTCGGGTATCGACGATATCGGCGAGCGGGCGAATGCCCAGCCGCTGGAGCTGGAGTCCCGGGGCACGGCGATGCTGGATGCGCTGGACTTGGAGCAGACGAGCAGCGATCCGCGCCTGCGGCCGGTCATCGCAGGTCCGTTTGGCGACGGCGAAGGTCGCTGGCAGGTGACGGTGAGCGCGACCAGCTCGACCAGTCATGTCGAAGCGCAGAGTCTGGTGGCCACCCCGGATGGCAGTCTGGCCAACCTGAGCGCGGTGGTACCCCAGCCGAGCCGGTTCGAGGCTGACGTGTGGGTGCTGAATCCGGCCAGCAATGACGCTCAGGCCAGTGTACTGCGGGTGATCAACCGCGAAGATCGGGCTGGCACGGTGCTGATTGCCGGTTTCGACGATGCCGGCAATCCGGCACCGGGCGGCGGCGCGTTGCTGATTCTCCCGGCGCTCGCTGCCGTCGACCTGAGCGCGGTGGATCTGGAGCAGGGCGGCGCCGCCAAGGGCTTGTTGGGTCGCTTGGGCGATGGCACCGGCAAGTGGCGGCTGAGCCTGAGCGCCGATGTTGCGATCCTGGCGCAGAGCCTGATTGAATCGCAGCAGGGTGGCCTGACCAATATCAGTCTGCCGGTGCGTTGAGCCCGCGCTGACTCAATACCCCGGATCGACACGTGGTGTCAGTCCGGGGCGGTGCGAGCCGCTCCTCAAAGATTGCCGCCGAGGGGCGCTCGCGCTATGCTTATGCGCTTGACTTGAGCAAGTTGCTTAGGCAACGGAGAACAGAATGGCCCGTATTACCGTCGAAGACTGCCTTGAAGTGGTCGACAACCGTTTCGAGCTGGTCATGATGGCCGCCAAACGCGCCCGCCAGCTGGCCAAGGGCGTGGCCCCGGCGATCGAGTCCGACAGCGAGGACAAACCCACCGTCCTGGCGCTGCGCGAGATCGCCGCCCGGCGTATCGATCAGAGCACCATCGACCGCATCGAGCAGTCCGAACGCGAGCGCGCCGAGCGCGAGGCGCTGGAGTGGGCGGCGGCGGAAATCGTCGACGACGACAAGCTCGGCGACGAGTGATTTTTCCGGCGGCCACAGGCCGCCCCCGACGCGTTGCCCCGCCGCCGGTCAAGCCAATCGCCAGGCCCCGCCCAAGCGCTTGCTGAATGCCCGGACTCCGGCTGGTATCCACCGACTTCTGAACGATTGCCCAGTTGCGCCGCGCCGCGTACGCTGGAGCCATGTCCACCGCTGAAGCTTCCCCCGACCAACACGCCACCGTTGGCGCCAAGGCGCTGCCGCCCTATGTGCGTGCGCTGGAAGCGAAGCTGGGCGAATTTCTGCCGGCCGCGCAAGTCGCCAGGGTGCGCCGCGCCTATCTGATCGCCGCCGAGGCGCATGCCGGGCAGACCCGGAAATCCGGCGAGCCTTACATCACCCATCCGGTCGCGGTGGCGGCGATTCTGTCCGAGCTGCGCCTGGACCCCGAGGCGCTGTGCGCGGCGATCCTGCACGATGCGCTGGAAGACACCTCGCTAAGTCGTTCGACCATCGAACGCGAGTTCGGCGGCGATGTCGCCGACTTGGTCGACGGCGTCACCAAGCTCGACAAGCTGCAATTCGGCAGCCGGCAGGAAGCCACCGCCGAAAGTTTTCGCAAGATGATGCTGGCGATGGCCCGCGATCTGCGGGTGATTCTGATCAAGCTCGCCGACCGGCTGCACAACATGCGCACGCTGGATGCGATGGAGGCCGATGCGCGCCGGCGGATCGCATCGGAAACGCTCGAAATATACGCCCCTATCGCGCAGCGTCTGGGCATGAACAAGCTCAAGGCAGAGCTGCAGGATCTCGGTTTTCGCGCGCTCTACCCGCGACGTTATGCGGTGATCGGCAAGCGCATCCGCGCCCAGCCGGTGATGCGGCGCGAGGCGATGGTCAAGATCGAGGCGCAGCTGGCCCAGAAGCTGGCCCAGGAGGGTCTGGAGTTCCGTGTGGTGGGGCGGGTCAAGTCGCCCTGGAGCATCTTCAACAAGATGCGCGGGGAAACCAAGACCTTCGAGCAGGTGATGGACGTGTTCGGGTTTCGGGTGGTGGTGAGCAACGTGATGCAGTGCTATCACGCACTCGGCGCGGTGCATTCGCTGTTCAAGCCGGTCGATGGCCGGTTTCGCGATTTCATCGCCATCCCCAAGGCCAACGGCTACCAGTCCCTGCATACGGTTTTGTTCAGTCCCTACGGCTCGCCGATCGAAGTGCAGATCCGCACCGAGGAGATGGACCTGATTGCCGAGCGCGGAGTCGCCGCGCATTGGAGCTACAAGACCGGCGAGGGTGGCAACAGCGCACAGGTCCGTGCCCAGGACTGGGTGCGCAGCCTGATGGATTCGCAGCAGACGGCCGGCTCGTCGCTGGAGTTCGTGGAAAACGTCAAGATCGACCTGTTCCCGGACGAGGTCTACGTGTTTTCGCCCAAGGGCGATATTCTTGCCCTTCCGCGCAACTCGACCGTGCTCGATTTTGCCTACGCAGTGCACACCGATGTCGGCAACCACGCCGTCACTTCGCGCATCGACGGCAAGCTGATGCCGCTGCGCAGCCGGCTGGAGTCCGGGCAGACCATCGAGGTTGTCACCGCGCCCTCGGCGGCGCCCGATCCGCACTGGCTGGAGTTCGTCAGCACCAGCAAGGCGCGTACCGCGATTCGCCACTTCCTCAAGCGGCTGGAGCACGAGGATGCGGTCGAACTGGGTCATCGCATGCTCGACCGCGCGTTGGAACAACTCGGCAAGCCGCTGGAACAGGTGCCTTCGCGCCGGCTGGATCGTTACCTCTCGCAGCACCGTTACCGGCGGCTGGAAGAATTGCTGGCCGACATCGCGCTGGGCAACCGCATGCCGGCGCAGGTGGCACGCGAACTGTCCCGCAGTCGCCAAGACGCCAAGCCGCAGGCCGACGCCCATCCCGACAAGATTCTGATCAGCGGCACCGAACGCAGCGTGCTCACCTTTGGCGCCTGCTGCCGACCGATTCCAGGCGACGAGATCATGGGTTATCTCAGCGCCGGCAAGGGCGTGGTGGTGCACCGGGTCGAGTGCCGGCACGTACCGGAGTACCGGCGCTCGCCCGAGCGCTGCGTGGAGATCGCCTGGGACCGGCAGGTGCAGGGCGATTACCGCGCCGCGCTCAAGGTGCAGGTGCAGAACAAGCCCGGCGTGCTGGCCCAGGTGGCGGCGGCGATCGGCGCCGCAGGCTCCAATATCGAGACCGTCGAGTATCGCGAGCGCGACGTCAGTGCGGCGGTGATGGATTTCGTCATCGAGGTGCGCGACCGCCGGCACCTGGCCGAGGTGATCCGACGCATCCGTCGGCTGAGCGTTGCCAGCGGCGTACAGCGGCTCTAGCCCGACAGCCTTGCGCGGAGACATCGCCCCGCCCCTCTCGGCCGCGCTCGCCCCACTGCGGGCGCCGCCGGCTACAATCCGGGTCTGTCTTCCCGCGAGCGAATCGATATGAACCGACAGCCACTGCACACCGAAAACGCACCCGCCGCCATCGGCCCCTATTCGCAGGCAGTACGCTGCGGCAATACGCTGTATTGCTCGGGGCAGATCCCGCTCAACCCCGCCACCATGGAGCTGGTCGAAGGCGACGTCACTGTCCAGGCCCGACGGGTATTCGACAACCTCACCGCCGTGCTCGCCGCCGCCGATTCCACGCTCGACCACATCGCCCGGCTGGGCATCTTCCTGACCGATCTGGGCGACTTCGCGGCGGTCAACGCGGTGATGGCGGAGTACTTCAATCAACCCTATCCGGCGCGCTCCACCGTTGAGGTGTCGGCTTTGCCGCGCGGCGCCCGAGTCGAAGTCGACGCCATTGCCGTGCTCGACTGAGCCGGCCGGTCGGTGGCGCAACCGATGGCTGGTGGCCGCCCGGTCAATTTGGTCCAGGACGCCGCGCAGGCCCTGACCACGCTGTCCGGCGTCGGCCCGAAGCTGGCTCAGAAGCTGGCCTCGCGCGGGCTGTGCAGCGTTCAGGATGTGTGGCTGCACCTGCCACGCCGCTACGAAGACCGCACCCGGCTCACTCCGATCGCAGCACTGGTGCCCGGCCAGTCGGCGCAGGTCGAAGGGCGGATCGAGGCGGTCGAGCGCGGCTTTCGCTATCGGCCGATGATGCGGGTGGCGGTCGGCGATGATTCGTCGGCCACGCTGGTGCTGCGGTTCTTTCACTTTCGTGCCAATCAGGCGGCGCAGTTTCAGCCTGGCCGGCGGATCCGGGTGTTTGGGCAGGCCCGTCCCGGCCAGTTCGGTCTGGAGATGGTGCATCCCAGCTACAGCCTGTTGGCCGAAGGCAGCAGCACGGAACTGAGTCGGCGCCTGACACCGGTCTATCCGCAGATCGAGGGCGTCGGCCCGGCGGTGATCGCCCGTGTGGTGGCTCAGGCACTGGAGCGACTACCGGACAGCGACGAGTTGGAACTCCTGCCGGAGCCGGTTCGTGCCGGCCTGGGCATGCCGGCGCTGGGGCCGGCCCTGGAGTATCTGCACCGTCCGCCGGCCGACGCCGATGTCGAGCGCCTGGCGCTGGGCATCCACCCGGCGCAGCGCCGGTTGGCATTCGAGGAGCTGCTGGCCCATCACCTCAGCCTGCGTCGTCAGCGCATCGCGGTGCTGGCGCGCGGCGCACTGCCGATCGCCGGGCCCGGCCGGTTGGCCGCAGCGCTGCGTGAGGCGCTGCCGTTTGCGCTCACCGGCGCGCAGCGGCGGGTATTCGAGCAGGTGCGAGCCGATCTGGCTGCCAGTAACCCGATGCAGCGATTGGTGCAGGGCGATGTCGGCTCGGGCAAGACCGTGGTCGCCGCGCTGTCGGCGGCGATGGCGGTCGAGGCGGGCTTCAGCGTTGCCTTCGCCGCGCCGACCGAATTGCTGGCCGAACAGCATCTGGTCAGTCTTCGCGCCTGGTTCGCTCCGCTGGGGGTCGAGGTCGCCTGGCTGGCCGGCAAGGTCACCGGCAAGGCGCGCGCCCGCGCGCTGGCCGACATTCGCTCGGGTGCGGCGCCGGTGGTGGTCGGTACCCATGCGCTGATGCAGGAGGCGGTCGAGTTTCACCGGCTTGGTCTGGTAGTGGTAGACGAACAACACCGCTTCGGCGTTCAGCAGCGCCTGGCGCTGGCCGAAAAAGGCCTCAGCGCCGGTCGCATGCCGCATCAGCTGGTGATGACCGCCACGCCCATCCCGCGCACCCTGGCGATGACCGCCTATGCCGATCTGGACGTCTCGGTGATCGACGAACTGCCGCCCGGCCGTACGCCGGTGACCACCGTGGCGGTCAGCGCCGAGCGGCGCGCCGAAGTGATTCAGCGCATCCGCGCCGCCTGTGCCGAAGGCCGGCAGGCCTACTGGGTCTGCCCGTTCATCGAGGAGCCTGATGAAGCCACCGGGCTCGAAGGTCAGGCCGCCGAGTCGACCTATGCCAGCCTGTGCGAGCAGCTGCCGGAGCTGCGCATCGGCCTGGTGCACGGCCGCCTGAAGGCGAGCGAGAAGCAGCAGGTGATGCGCGCGTTCAAGGACGCCGCCATCGACCTGCTGGTGGCCACCACGGTGATCGAAGTCGGCGTCGATGTGCCCAATGCGTCGCTGATGCTGATCGAGAACGCCGAACGCCTGGGTCTGGCCCAACTGCATCAGCTTCGCGGCCGGGTCGGGCGCGGCGCGGCGGCGTCGAGCTGCGTGCTGCTGTTCAAGTCGCCGCTGTCGGCGATGGCGCGCGAGCGCATCGAAGTGATGCGCAGCACCAACGATGGTTTCGTGATTGCCGAAAAGGATCTGGCGCTGCGCGGTCCGGGCGAACTGCTTGGCACCCGGCAGACTGGCCTGGCGCAGTTCCGGATTGCCGAGCTGGCGCGCGATGCCGACCTGCTGCCGCGCGTGCACCGCTGTGCCGATCAACTACTGACCGATGCGCCGGAACGCGCCGAAGCCATCGTGGCGCGCTGGATCGGCAGCGCCGAGCGCTACGCCGGCGCCTGAGCCGGGTTCGAAAAATTTGCCCTGGCGGCCCGGTGTCGGCATGCTGCGCCGATGTCTTCGCACTCCACGCGTATCCCGCTGCTGATCGACACCGACCCCGGCGTGGACGACGCGCTGGCCCTGCTGATGGCGTTTGCCTCGCCAGGCCATGAGGTGATCGGCCTGACCATTGCGGCCGGAAACGTCGGCCTGCCGCACACCGTGGCCAATGCCCTGAAGCTGTGCGAAGTCGCCGGCGTCGACGTTCCGGTGTATCCCGGCTGCCCCGTGCAGTTGTTGCGCCCGGCGCCGGACGCCAGCCATGTTCACGGCCTGGACGGCTTTGGCGATGTCGGCTATCTGCCCGCCGGGCGAACCGCCGAGGCCGAACACGCCGCGCTGGCGATCATCCGCCTGAGTCATCGCCACGCGGGCCGGCTGCTGCTGGTCATGCTCGGCCCGCTGACCAATCTGGCGCTCGCGCTGCGCCTGGATCCCGGCCTGCCCGATCGCCTCGGCCGGGTGGTGGTGATGGGTGGCGCGGTCACCGGACAGGGCAACATCACGCCGTGGGCCGAGTTCAATTTCGCCTTCGATCCGGAAGCCGCGCACGTCGTGCTGGAATCGTTGCCGGACATCGATCTGGTCGACTGGGAGGCAGTGCTGGCACATTCGTTCGCTCACGCCGACATGGAGCGCTGGCTCGGCGCCGACCACCCGCACGCCCGGTTTTACGGCGTGATTTCCCGGCGTTTTCGCGACTGGCTGGCCCGCGAGCGCGGCGATCGCGGGCACGCTGCCGATTCGCTGGCCATGGCGGCGGCGCTGGCTCCGGAAGCGGTCGTCGAGTGGGCGCGTCGACCGCTTTGCGTTGCCCTTGAAGGCCTGGCGCGCGGTGCCAGCCTGGTCGACTGGCAGCGCCAGAGCGGCCAGCCCGACAATGCCCGCATCCTGCGCAGCTTCGATCAGGTGCGGTTCGAGGAGATGATTCGGCGCGGCCTCGGAGTGCCGGAATGAAGCGCTGATGCACATTTGGCCGGTGCAAGCGCGGGGGCGGTGGCCAGCGTGCCGAAGTCGGACCGGGGCGATGTGCGGTTTCTCTTGTTCGCGCCGGCCAATGCCGATATAATGCGCGGCTCGCCTCTTAATTACGGGTTCGCCGCCATGAAGGCCGACATCCATCCCGATTACCACGACGTCGTTTTCCAGGACATCTCGTCCGACTTTGCGTTCCTGACCCGCTCGACCATGCGGAGCAAGGAAACCGTCAAGTGGGAAGACGGCAACGAATACCCGCTGATCAAGGTCGAAGTGTCTTCGCACTCGCACCCGTTCTACACCGGCAAGCAGAAGATGCTCGACACCGGTGGTCGCGTCGACCGCTTCAACAAGCGTTACGCGAAAAAGTAACCGACGGCGGCAGCACATTCTCAAAGCCCCGGGTCATCGACCCGGGGCTTTGCCGTGGGCGATGGTTTGGCTTCGGCGCCCCCGGTGCGGATTCAGCGGCAGGCCGAACCCAAATGGCGGACGCGCGGAGATTGGTGCTATGCAATAATTAACGGCCGTGCGGGCCGGCCTGCCGAGGCCAGACCCAACGGACCCGGGCGCATTGGCCGAGGGTCCGCACCCCAAGACACTTGATTGCAGGAGTAACCCCGTGAGCGAGAGCAGAATCGTCACCCTCAACGACGCCGCCAACGGCAAAAACGTGGATCTGCCGGTATTGAGCGGAAGCCTGGGCGCACCCTGTATCGATATTGCGCGCCTGCCCAAGGAAACCGGCTACTTCACCTACGATTCCGGCTTCACCGCCACCGCCAGCTGCAAGAGCGCGGTTACCTACATCGACGGCGACCAGGGCATCCTGCTGTATCGCGGCTATCCGATCGAACAATTGGCCAAGCAGTCGAGCTTTCTGGAAGTCGCCTACCTGTTGATCAACGGCGAGCTACCCGACGCGAAGGAGTTCACCAACTTCGAGCACGAAGTCACCCACCACACCATGATGCACGAGGCGCTCAAGGGCTTCCTGCACGGCTTCCGGCACGACGCCCATCCGATGGCGATGCTGTGCGGCGTGATCGGCTCGCTGGCGGCGTTCTATCACGACACGCTGGACATGAACGACCCCGAGCAGCGCAAGCTGGCCGCCGTGCGGTTGATCGCCAAGGTTCCGACCATCGCCGCCGCCTGCTATCGCTATTCGATCGGCTGGCCGGTGCGCTACCCGCGCAACAACCTCGAGTACTGCACCCGTTTTCTGCACATGATGTTCGAAGTGCCATCCGGCCCGCTGGATCTTCCACCGGTGGCCGCCAAGGCGCTCGACCTGCTGTTCATCCTGCATGCCGACCATGAGCAGAATGCCTCGACCTCGACCGTGCGCCTGGTTGGCTCCACGGGCGCCAATCCGTATGCCTGCGTCGCCGCCGGTATTGCGGCACTCTGGGGCCCGGCGCACGGCGGCGCCAACGAGGCGGTGCTGAAGATGCTCGAGGAAATCGGCACGCCCGACAAGGTCGATACTGCCGTGGCCAAGGCCAAGGACAAGAACTCCGGCTTCCGGCTGATGGGTTTCGGCCACCGCGTGTACAAGAACTACGACCCGCGCGCGGCGATCATCCGCGAGATGACTCACGAAGTGCTGAACGAGCTGGGCGTCGACGATCCGCTGCTGGAAGTGGCCCTGAAACTGGAGCAGGCCGCGCTCAACGACGACTATTTCGTCGAACGCAAACTTTACCCGAACGTGGATTTCTACTCCGGCCTGATCTACAAGGCGCTGCGCATTCCCACCGAGATGTTCACGGTGATGTTCGCCATCGCCCGTACCGCCGGCTGGGTGGCGCATTGGCTGGAGCAGCAGACCGACCCGGAAGCCAAGATCGGGCGGCCCCGGCAGATCTACACCGGCGCGGTTTCCCGCGATTACCGGCCGATCGACAAGCGCTGAGTCGAGCCGCCAGCGTGGCGCGGGCCCGGCCCC
>JAXMJH010000071.1:0-58176 GCA_034376725.1 Lysobacteraceae bacterium
GGCGTCGTAGCCGAAGGCCACGGCCTCGCCGTTGACCGTCTCCTCGATCGGCCAGAGGTTGCTGTCGAAACGGTAGCCCACGCGCCCGCTCACCGGGCCGCTCCAGGTGCTGGCCTTGGGCAGCAAGCCGTCCCATTCGAACGCCAGATCAATGGCGTCGGGGCCGGCGATGTCGGCGAGTTGGCCGGTGCTGGCGATGTAGCCGTAACGCGTGACTCTGGTCGGCAAGGTCCGGCTCGCCAGACGGCCTCCAGCATCGTAGTCGAAGCTGACGGTTTCGCCACCGGGGCGCTCGATCGCCGTCACTTGGCGGTCGAGGTTGAGAAGGTCTTTCGTGCTATCGGGCGCCTCATCGGTGTGGGTGCGCGTGCCGTTACTTTGGCGCTCGACCGTGAAGCTGCGCACCCTGCCCTCGCCGCTGGTCATCTCAGTGCGGGTGCCGGTTTCCAGATCGATGCGCGACATTGGCATGCCCGTTGGGGTGGGTGATGGCGGTGAGCAGGCCGTTGTCGGTGTACTGCATGGCCCACGTGGCGCCGGTTGGGTCGGCGACCCCGGTAAGGTGTTCGTTGCCGTCTACCGTCAACGCGGGACCCCCACGCTCTGGCTTTCCTTCGAAATCTTGGGTGTCCCGGGCTTCGTCCGGGCTTCGTTTCCTTGGCTTTCTTTCTCACGGGCTTTCTTTCTCCCGAGCTTTTCGGGCTTTTCGCCGCCGTAATCTGATTATAATTGGGAACATAAAAAACCCTATTACAATGCCACCAGCTATAGTTATCCGTAGAAATTGCGAATTGCCAACTAGTCTAACTAATGTAGCCAGGACATAGAACGCGAGGAAAATATTTATCGACAACACCGCCGCTGCAACTAGTTTTTTTAGGAACCCACAAGCACGCAATTTCAGATAACACCACCCGGCCGTGCTAGGTCCAGAAATAATCATTGTCCCTACACCAACCGAACAGGCGAAACAGGCAATAACAAAGGCGATTTTGCCTACCATTGCTAGCTACGCTTCACATGCATTCGCACGAAGGCGAGCCGCCCGAGCCACCTAAAAATGAGCCAGCGCCTATTCCGCTCGACACCCCCGCAGCCCCAGCACCCGCCGGGCTTCTGAGAAAACCACCTACCGTCGTGGGAGCGAAATGCGACGCCTGACGCAGCGTAGTTGCCACGCTGTTGGGTAAAAAACTCGCTGCTAGCCCTCCAATCCCGCTGAACACAGCGGCATTAGCGGGGTTGCCGGCATTGCACGAACTGAGCGCATTTTGAAGCGCTTGGCCTAGCGCTCCCCCAGCCGCGGATATACCCGTCGTGAGCGCACGTGACGCTAACCCTACAGCGCGCCCACCAAGCGCACGCGCGATAGTTCCACCCAACGGCCCTGCCACCGCCCCTACCGCGCCAGAAAGCGCGCCGGATGCGATCGCGCCCCCAAGGCCAGACGTGACGCTTTGACCGCTAGCTATATTCGACGCTATTTGTGCCAGTCCATTGATTGTCGCGCCAATTACAGCGCCACCGACTATCAGAGGTATAATTTGCCCATCGGGATCGGACAAATTGACCGGATCGAGAAGTACATACCCATACAGATTCGGATCGCCTCCACCAAACCCGATTGGATCCTTCGCCGTCCAGCGCGCAGTTTCGGCGTCATAGTCGCGAGCCCCGAAACGCACCAGGCCGGTATCCAGATCATACAGCCCACCCGCAAAGCCAAACGGCTGGAAGCCGGGGTTGGTGTCGGTGATCACGTTGCCGAAAGCATCGTAGTCCATCCGCTGGGCGATGGCGCCGGTGAAGGTGTCGATCACCAACCGCACACTGCCCAGATGATCGCTGACGATGCGGTAGGTGACGCCGTTCTTGACCATGTACGCCGGGACGTTGGCCTGATCGGCGTAGACGAAGCGGGCGACGGGGTTGCCCTGGCCGTCGAGTTCGGTGACCGGGTTGAGCTGATCGCGATACAACCAGCCCTGCACCAGCACGCCATCGACCTGCTTGCCGATGCGCCGGTCCTGGCCGTCGATCAAGTAAGTGATGTTCTTGCCGTTGGGCAATACCACCGTGCGCAGGTTACCGACCGCATCGTAGTCGTAAGCGGTGGTGCCGGCTGCGGTGGTCTTGGCGCGCAGATCGCCGGCCTCGGTGTAGGCATAGCTCGTCACGCCGTTCGTGCCGCTGGCCTCCAGCAGTCGATCCTGGGCGTCATAGCTGTAGATGATCGTGCCGCCCGGCGTGGTCTTGGTGCTGCGGTTGCTGTTGGCGTCGAAGGTGTAGCGTTCGATCACCGCGCCGTTGCGCCTTACTTCGTTCAAGCGACCGGCGACATCGTAGTCATAGGCCAGCGTTGCGGTAATCGCTCCGAGGGTCTCGCTCTGCTCGCTGATGCGGCCTAGTGGGTCGCGGGTGTAATCGACCTGATAGGCCGGGGCGCCAACCACCGTGACGTTGCGATCGACCAACTCGCCGAAGCCGTTGTAAGCGCGGGCATCATTGATGCTGCCGAGCAGGACGCCGGTAACGAGGCCGTTGCCGGGGTCTCGTGCGAGGCTCAGATCACCCGCCTGCATCAGCAGGCCATCGGCGTCGTATGCAAAATTCACCGTGTCGCCTTCGACGGTTTCCTGCGTCAGCCAGAAGTTGGCATCGAAGCTGCGAGTGACGCTACCGCTGACCGGCCCCCTCCAGGTGGTGGCCTTGGGCAACATCCCGTCCCATTCGAAGGCCAAGCCGATGCCGTCCGACGTGTCGATCACCGAAAGTTGACCGGTGCTGGCGTCGTAGCCGTAGGTATCCACGCCAGTCGGGATCGTGCGGCTCGCCACCCGGCCACCGCTGTCGTAGGCAAACTCGATGAGCGCGCCACCGGGACGCTCAATGGCCGTGACCTGGCGGTCGAGGTTGTAGCGGTAGCGGGTGATGGTGTTGATGCCGGCCAGGTCGGGCGGGGTGTAGGCCGTGGCTTGGTTGAGGCTGTCGTAGTCGAACAGGTGGGCCGAGCGGCCGGGCGGGGTGAGCGCGGTCAGGTTGCCCTGGGCGTCGTACTGGAAGCCGATCGTGCGGCCATCGGGCAGGGTTTGCGAGGTCACGCGGCCGGCACCGTCGTAGGTGAAGGCGGTCTCGCGCCCCAGCGGGTCGGTGATGGCGCGCAGGAAACCGGCCTGATCGCCGGCGGTCGCGTCGTAGTAGTCGAAGCTGGCCAGCCGGGCGTCGTTGCCGAGCCCCTGGAGCACGAAGTTGGGGCGGCCACGGGTGTCGTAATTGGTGGCGACCGGCTCCAGGCCCGCGACCGTTTGCGTCAGCGGGCGGCTCTGGCCATCCACCGTGAGGGTGACGACGCGGTTTTGGGGCGAAGTGAAGGACCACTTGCGTGCTGCGGCGTCGTAGGCCGCTTTCTCGACGCGGCCATTGGTGGTCACGGTGTCGGTGAGCGATGTCAGCGATAACGCGTCGGAAGGATTGGCCAGCGACACGGCGCGATTTGTCGTCTGGAGAAAGGCCAAGCCGGAAGGCAGCGTAACCCGGCGCTCGGCGATCACCGGGGCATCCATCTTGAAGCGCGGGTCCGGACCCTCCCTAGTGAACAGCACAGTGCCGTCGGGCTGGGTAATGGTGGTGTCACCGGCATCGGTGTAGGTGCGACGGGTTTTCGTGCCGTCGGGGGCCTGATCGGTGTAGATGCGCGTGCCGTTGCTTTGGCGCTCGACGGTGAAGCTGCGCACCCGGCCCTCGCCGCTGATCATCTCGGTGCGGGTGCCGGTGTCCAGAGCGGTGCGGGACACTATCCAGCCGCCGCCCTCGGGGTCGACGTCGCGGAGGAGGCGGCCGTCGGGGTCGTATTCGAACGTGTTGGCTACACCGTTGGGATGGGTGATGGCGGTGAGCAGGCCATCATTGGTGTACTGCATCGACCAGGTGGCGCCGGTGGGGTCGGCGGCCTGGGTCAGGTGTCCGGCAGCGTCCACGGTCAACGCGGTGCGCTGTCCGTGCGGGGCGATAACGGCGGTCGGCTGGCCGGTGGCGTCGCGCTCGATCGTGGTGACATTGCCGTCGCCATCGTTGACCGCGAGCAGGCGGCCTTCGGCATCGCGGGCGAAGGCCAGCACAGTGGCACCTGTGAGGGCGTCCTCGGTGCGCAGGTGGCGTCCAAAGCGGTCGAAGACGAAGCGGCTGTTGCCGTCTTCGGAGGGAACGACGAGGAGGCCACCATCGGTAAGTTGACGGCCACTCCTTGACACTACGCGACGGATGCGATTGTTATCAGAATCCGCGATATACACACTACCGTCTGCACCGACAGCAATGCCGACCTGACGAGATAACCGAGCACGTGTGGCTGGACCGCCATCACCAGAGAAGCCGGGCTGCCCCGTGCCAGCAATTGTTTGAATGACCCCGTTCGCCAAAACGCGACGGATTCGATTGTTTCTGGAATCTGAAATATATACGCGACCTTCAGCGTCGACGGCGACCCCTTCCGGGCTATTGAGGAGTGCGGCTGTGGCTGCGCCACCGTCGCCTGAAAAACCGCGCACATCGGGAACCCCCGCCAGCGTGCTGATCGTTCCGTCCGTCGTCACGCGTCTGATCCGATCAGCGAAACGCTCAGCAATGTACAAAGTGCCATCGGGACCAAGCGCGAGCGCCGTAGCCAAGTTTATTTCCGCATCCGTAGCCGGGCCGCCATCTCCAGAAAAACCGGCCGTGCCTGTCCCAGCAACCGTTGCGATGCGTCCATCCGGCGTCACCCGGCGAATGACATCGTTGCCAGAGTCAGCAATGTATACGCTGCCATCGATGCTGGCGGCGACATCATAGGGGAAACGTAAGCGGGCGCCGATGGCAAGACCGCCCGGGGGGAAAGATCCAAGCGTTTTAGCGCCCGCGAAGGTGTCGATGATGCCCTCGGGTGTGACTCTCCGGACACGGCTGGCGGAGTCGTCGGCGATATACAGCATTCCCGCAGCATCGATGGAAACTCCCCGCGGTACCGATAGATCAGTTTGCGTGGCTAGCCCACCGTCCAGTGAAAAGCCTCGGTAGCTTCCCGTTCCGGCGACCGTGCGAATCGTTCCGTCCGCAGTAACTCGGCGTACTCGTTTGTTTCCCGCGTCCGAGATGTAGAGATCGCCATTGGCATCGGTAGTGACATGTGATGGCCGATTTAGTCTTGCTTCAATTGCCCGCCCGCCGTCGCCAGAGAATCCACTCTCACCCGTGCCTGCAACAGTTTCGATTATGGAGGTCGCCAGTGTCGCTCGAAGACCAAAGCCGAAAAACAGAGCGTCATTAACATCATCGAGCGCATGCTCGACTGACATGCTCCAATTGGCCGCTGCATATGCATGGTCGAGGGAAGCCGCAAGGCTGACCTCTGATGGTCGCTGAATCACAAAGCCTTGACAACGATCACGGGTGCCAATAGGTGTCGCGCTGCTGCCAAACTGCCCGAATCCGTTGTCTCCCGGTCGGTAGCTACACGGATAGATGTAGCTCAACTCAATCAAAGCGGTGGTCGCACCCGTAACTTCCCGCCCCATCCCGTCGCGCCCATCCCACTCAAAGACATGGCTGAGATTGGGTCCTGCCCCTAAGGTATGTTCCTCGCGCTGGCCGGCGATGGTGACCGTGAGCCGGACCGATTGCAGGCTGGCGGGAATGCTCTCACCGGTCAGCGGGATGACCATGCGGTTGCGCTTGTAGCCCGGCGCGCGCTCGCTCTGGTAGTGGAGTGCGTAGGGGGTGCCGGCGATGGGGATCGATTCGCCCACCGACTGCGCCTGGGGGCTGATGACGCAGCCGGGGCATTGGTTCTCTTCGTCGGAATCGGGCAGTTCGTCCACTTCCGGCAGATCGACCTCTGGCCGTTTTGCATCCGGCGGCGGACCGAACGGCCAGTTATGGTCCCAGGTGGAGAAATGGTCCAGCGGCACACGCCACAGGCTCACGCCTGGCTCGTAGACCTCGGCAAGCTGCACCAGCTCGGCCTCGGTGATGCCGAGTGTCAGCAACTCCTCTGCCGTTGCGGGCTGGCCGCCGCCGGCGACATCGAGCACGGCGCGGCCGTTCTCTTCGCGCAATATTTCGACGATGCGGCCGTTGGGATAGGGCACCCAGGCGGCGATGTCGCTGTTGTAGTAGCCGACCGGCACCGCCGCGCCGGTCGGGAAGTCGAGGAAGTTGTCGACGTAGAACGGCGCCGGCTGGTTGAAGACTACGTCCTTGCCGTCGACCTTGACGCCCTGCTGGCGGGCCTGATCGACCGAGAGCTCGACCGCGTAGGTGTAGGCCGAGCTTGGCGGCAGGGGCGCGGGCATCGCGTCCGGGCCGGTGTCGCCGACGGTGTATTCGGTGGCGCGGACGTCGAGGCGGTCGAGCTGGAGCTTGCTGCCATCCGGGCGGGTGATTTCGGCGGTGGTGCCGGCGGGGAACAGCATCGTCACCTGGCGGCGGCCGTCGCTGTCCTCGACCAGGCTGCCCTGTGCGACCTGGAAGGGCCGGCTTGCGTCGGTCAGGTCGATGGGGGTGACCCGCGGGTCCAGCGGAATCATGACCACGTCGTCGGCGAGGTACCAGTCGTTCCACTGGGTTTGCACGGTGCGCTGGGCGGGCAGCAGGCCGGCCTTTTCGTAGACGACGGTCAGCAGGCCGCCGCCGTTGGCGGCGAGGTCGAACACGCCGTCGGCGCGGGTGAAGGTGTGGCCTAATTCCGGGTGGCGGAGCACGGTGACCTTGACGCCGGGGATGGGCTCGCCGGCGCGGTCGCGCACCGCGCCGCGCAGCACCGACACGCGCCGGGCTTCGATGGCGCCGGGCGCGACCTCGCGCTGGATCGGGTCGGCGCCGGTGTAGAGGAATTCGATCCGCTCGGCCAGGGGCGGCGAGCCGACGGCGGGCAGGGCCGGGGCGACTGTGGCCGGGTCGGGCGGAATGACGATTGCGGGCGGGATGGCGCCGGTGACTTCGACGGCCTCACCCTCATTGCCGGCACGGTCGCGGGCCAGGACGAGGAAGCGCTGAGAAAGCTGCCCGGCGATCAGAACCTGGAAGCTGCCTGAGGCGTCGGCGATGGCGACTACGACTTCGCCGCTGGCCGGGTTGGTAACGACGACTTCGCTGCCGGCCTCGACGCTGCCGGCTTCGCCGGTCACGCGCACACGGCCGTCGTCGCCTTGCGCCACCGCGATTCGCGAAGCGTCGGGCGCGGGCGGCGGAACAGAGTCGAGCTCGAACACCACCGATTCCGACGCGAAGCGGGTGCCGGCCTCGTTTTCGACGGCGGCCACAACCTCGTTGTCGCCCTGCGGGAACTGCTCCAGCGGAATGCACAGGAAGCCGCCCTCATCGAGCGGCTGGCAACTGGCTGGGGCGTCGGCGTCGTTGGCGGTCAAGTCGATGCGCTCGGGCGCGACGGTGAGCCCCTCGACCGTTACACCCAGCGGCGGCGGATTGTCGCGGACCAGGGCGCCGTCCGGCGGCTCGGTGATCGCGACGCGCACGGCGGCACCAGGCGGCAGATCGAGATTGGCCAGAATGCGCGGGTGGCCGCCAGACGCATCGGGCTCCAGACTGTGCAGCAGGGTTCCGTCCAGCGCGTAGTGGCGCAGCCGTCCGGCATTCGCCAGCCACACCGAGCCATCGTCGGGATTTCCGGCAAGCGCGCGCACCTCGCCGATCGGATGGTCGGGCGCGCGCAGCACACGGTCGACCGTGCCGAAAGCGTCGACATGGCGCAGGGCATCGGCTGCGGCCAGCCACGCGCCGCCCTGGCCATCGCTCGCGAGATGGCTGACTTCGCGCGGACCTGAAGCATCGAATACCCGCTGGCCGTCGCCGTCGTAGCGGAGCAGTCGGTCGCGGGCGGCGACCCACAGGGCGTCGTGAACCGGATCGAAGGCGATCGCGGCGATGCCGGGAGCGCGCAGGTCGGAAAGCGCGATCCGGTGCGTCGGTGTGCCGTCCGGGGCGTACGCGGTCAGGGCGTCGCGGGTGGCCAGCCACAGCCGCGAGCGCGCCTCGTCGAGCGCCAAGCTGCGGAGCCGGTCGCCAGGCGCGAGTTCGATCCGCTCGCGCAGAGTGGCATCGGTGTCGAAACGGTACAGGGCATCGGTGGTGCCAAGCCAGACAGCGCCGACCGGCGCGTCCACGCGGAGCAGTACATCCGGCCCGGTAGGTGCCGGGATGGTCGCGCTGGCAACGGTCGCGCCGGTGAAGTCCAGCGCAGCGAGTCCGTCGTGATCCGAGAGCACCCACACGAGGCTTCGTGCGCGGTCGAAGGCCACGGCGCGCAGGGGCTGCGCGGTGGGGATTTCCAGCAACACGTCAACGCTGGCGGTGTCCACTGCCAGCAGGCCTTCGGACCCGGCCACCCAGAGCATGCGCTCTGCAGGCAGGTGGTCGACAGCCCGCACGCCAAGGACAGCCAGCAAACCCACGGCGACGATCATCGCGCCACGTCCCCACTGCCATATCCCGACCTTTGCAGGCTTTCCTTTCGCGTCCATTGCGCTCTCCTTGGAATGTGTCGATGTTTGCTTGACGTGTCGATGAAGACCGCGCAACCCGGCCGACATCGCTCGGACCGAGGCATGTCTCTCTACCACGTCGAGAGCGGACTGTGCTTCGCCAGGCAGGCGAACGGTCTCAGGCCCGATGCGGCAGGGCCAGGTAGTCTCTGGACTGCATTTCGATCAGTCGGCTGGCGGTGCGCTCGAACTCCAGCTTGAGGCGATAGCTCTGGTAGAGCTGGTGCGGGGCCTGGGCGGCGGAGAGGATCAGGTTGACGTGGCGGTCGTAGAATTCGTCGACCAGATTGACGAAGCGCCGGGCGGCGTCGTCGTTGCTGCCGTCGAAGGTGGGGACGTTGGACAGCACCACGGTGTGGAAATCGCGGGCCAGTTCGATGTAGTCGTCGACCGCGCGCGGGCCTTCGCACAGGGCATTGAAATCGAACCAGGCGACGCCTTCGGCCAGCCCGCGCACGGCGATCGGCCGGCCATTGACGATGACCGGGCCGGGCACGACCGGGCAGCCGGCCGACAGCCGGGCGAAGCATTCCGCCTGCGCCATCTGGGCGCGTTCGTCGAGCGGATAGTGATACACCTGATCGCGGGTCAGCAGGCGAAGCCGGTAGTCGGTCGGGCTGCGCAGGTGCAACACGGTGCAATGCTTTTCCAGCAGGGCGATGGCCGGCAGAAACCGCACCCGTTGAAGGCCGTTCGGGTACAGGTTTGCCGGCTCGGTGTTGGAGGTGGTCACCAGCATCATGCCGCGCGCGAACAGGGCCTCCAGCAGGCGGCCGAGAATCATCGCGTCGCCGATGTCGGACACGAAAAACTCATCGAGCACCAGCAGCCGCTGCCGGCGGATCTGCGCGTCGGCCACCGCAGCCAGCGGGTCGGGCTGACGTTTGAGCTGCCGCAGAGCGTTGTGGATCTCCGACATGAAGCGATGAAAATGCACCCGCCGCTTGCTGTCGATCGGCAGGTTGTCGAACAACAGATCGACCAGAAAGGTTTTTCCGCGCCCCACACCGCCCCACAGATACAGTCCGGGCGTGGGCTCTTTGGGGCCGAGCAGGCTGCCCAGCCGCTGCAGGAACCCCTGTGCAGCCTGGGCCGACAGCGCGTGGTGAATGCGGTCGAGCTCCGCCAGCACCGGCCGCTGGGCGGGGTCATCGCGCCATCGGCCTCGGGCGGCGCCTTCGCGGTAGGCCGCCGATGGCAGCGCGGCCGCCGTCGGCGCAACGCGGACGGGATCAGCCATTTCGCTCCGCAGGCAGCAGCTTGCGTACGCCGTTCTTGACCGCGCCGCGCAGATCCATCAACCGGCGGTGGAAAAAGTGACCGGTGTCTTCCATGCGAACCAGCGTGGGTTTTTCTTCGAGCGAGTCGATCCAGTCGTACACGTCCTGCGGGTCGACGACATCGTCGGCTTCGCCCTGCACCACCAGCCAGGGGCAGGTTGGCGAAAGCACGGCGGTGAAATCCCAGCGTCCGGCCGGCGGCGCGATCGAGACCATCAGCTTGACCGGCAGGTGTCGGGACGCCAGCAGCGCGATGTAGGCGCCGAAGCTGAAGCCGGCCAGCCAGAGGTCGTGATCGGGCAGTTCCTTGCGAAGCCAGTCGGCGACCGCCAGCAGGTCGAGCGTCTCGCCGCGACCATCATCGTGCTCGCCCTCGGAACCGCCAACGCCGCGAAAGTTGAAGCGCACGGTCTTGGCGCCCAGCTCGCGGAGCGAGCGCTCCAGGATCGTCACTACCTTGTTGTGCAGGCTGCCGCCGTGCAGGGGGTGCGGATGGCAGATGATCGCCACCGCCTTGCGCGCGACAGCGGGCTCGGGCAGGTCGATCACCAGTTCGATCTTGCCGACGGGGCCGGCCAGATAGAGCGTTTTCGGCTCGGTGGGGAAGGCTTCGACTTTGCTCATGACCGGACGACCTGCGTGGATGCTGAGTGTAACCGAGGCCGGGGGCGGTCATTCCACCGGGTGTGGGCCAGCCAGGTCGAAGCCCAGCACCAGCGGATTGTGATCCGAGGCCGCCCACGGTGCGCCGTGCGGGTCGTTTTCGAACCGAAAAAACCCGTTCTCGTCGGCATTTACCGCCCAGACGGCGGCGCCGCGCATGGCATCGGCCATGGCCGGGGTGGCCAGCGCGTGATCGAGGCTGCCGAGCGCGCCATCGAAGAGGTAGCTGTGCCCAAAATCCGGGCCATCGGCGAGCCGCCGCCAGCCGCTCGCAAGCAGGTCGCGAATCGGGTCTTCGTGGGAGTAGGCGTTCAAATCGCCGATGATAAGCGCATGTTCGCTGCCGGATCGCGTCGGATCGGTTAACAGCCATTCGCTCAGCCGGGCCGCGGCCAGTCGGCGGTGGGCGTTGAAACAGCCTTGCCCATCGCCGGCATTCCGGTCCGCCCCTTCCGCGCGGTCGCAGCTGCCCTTCGACTTGAAGTGATTGGCGGCAACCACGAACACCGGCCCGTCGCCGGCCCGGAATGCCTGCGCCAGCGGTGGTCGGCTGCCCGAGTCGAACGGCCCGGTGGTGAGGCTGGCCGGTTTGCCGATCGGAGTCACCCGGTCGGCACGGAAGATGAGCGCCACGCGGATCGCGTCGCTGCCCGGTCCTTCGCCCGCGTCGACCCAGCGCCAGTCGCTGCCCGGGTCGGCGGCATCGAGTGCGGCGACCAGCTGCGCCAGGGCCGAATCGGGCCCGAAGCCGTCGTTCTCGACTTCCATCAGCGCGGCAACATCCGGCGCCAGCGCGACGATCTGGGCCACCAGCTTGGCCTGTTGGCGCTGATAAAGGGCTTCCGTTGCGGCGCCACGCGGGGTTGGAAACCCGCCGCCGCGACCGTCGCCGTTGAACAGGTTGAGCAGATTCAGGCTGGCGATGCGCAGTGATCCGGCCGGCTCTGGCGGCGCCGGGCGCGGGGCCTGTTCGACCCGGTCGATGGCCTGGATCAACTGCATCCGGTACTGGCCATGGCGCTGGTCCAGCACGCCATCGAGACCGAACAGCCGGCTGCCGGCGCGCAGTGGTGCCGCGGCACTGGGTGGCTCGGGCAGATACCAGATGCGATCGGGCTGCCGGCGATTGCTGCCGTCGTCGATCAGCAGCCGCCGACGCGCGTTGTCTTCGGCCAGCGCCTTGGCCTTGGGGCCGGGTGGAAAGGCATCCGTCGGTTGGCGCAGCGGGCCGCCGAAGCTGAGCAGCAGCTCGCCGAATTCGGTCAATCCATAGTGGCCAGACAGCGTCAGCGGCCCGTCGATGCGCAGGCGCATGCCTTCCAGAGCCTCCCAGGCCTCGGCGCTGGCCGGCGGGGTTGCGAGGCCGGTGATCGGGATATCCGACTGGCCAAGCCGATGCCAGGCAACTTCGCTGAGCGCAGTCAGGCTGGCGCGGTCATCGCCGATCTCGGCAACCCGGCCGTCGACCCGCAGCACATCGCCCGGCTTCGGACGCGGTCCGGCGTCCGCTGGCCAGTCGATAAAAATGCCCTCCGAGGTGGCCGGGTCGTCGTCGACATCCTCGGGCAGGCTGGCCAGATAGAACCCGCCGAGCCCGCCGATGAAGTTGGCCGAGACCACGCCGCGCGCGACAACCTGCTGCCCGATGAGCGGGCTGCGCGGACCGGAGCCCTGGATCTGGGAGATCGTCAACTCGCCGCCGGCGGCGGAAGCCTGCGGCGCCGCGCCTTCGGGAGCGGTGG
Organism: Lysobacteraceae bacterium; assembly: GCA_034376725.1. Classification (GTDB taxonomy): domain Bacteria; phylum Pseudomonadota; class Gammaproteobacteria; order Xanthomonadales; family Xanthomonadaceae; genus UBA11164. The sequence goes on from JAXMJH010000071.1 coordinate 12,223, forward strand.
CCGTCTGGTCCTGACAGCCGGCCAGCAAGAACGCCAGCGCCAGGCCAGCCGACAGGCGGCGAAACGAAGCCGACGGGCCGTTCGCGCTCACGATTGGCGCGGCCAAGGCCCGGTTACTTCAGGTTGTCGAGCATCCAGTCGACGCTGGCGGCGACCTGCTCATCGGTCAACGCCGGGTTTCCGCCGCGCGCCGGCATCAGCCCGGCCGCGCCTTGATAGCCTTCGATGGCGTGGGTGACCAGGGTGTCGCGGCCCTGCGCCAGCCGGGCGGTCCAGGCCGAGCGGTCCAGTGTCGGCGCGCCGCCGGCACCCGAGTTGTGACAGGCACCGCACAGGTTGCCGTAGATCATTCCGCCGTCCAGGCTGCCGCCATAGGCCACCTGGGTGGCTGCCATCGCAGCCGCCGCCTCGGCCGCTGCCGCCATCGCGGCGGCGCCGGTTTCGCCGGCAAATACCGCATTGAGCGGCTGGATGCGCGATTCGATCAGCGATTGGCGAACCGGGTTCTCGTCCAGCGTCAGTCGGTTGTGGACGATCAGCGCGAACACGATCAACACGGCGGTCAGCACGATCAGCCCGACGATGATCTGCGAAAAATGCTTGAGGAATGTGAGGTCGTGACGATTCATGAATCACCCAAGTGGCGGTGAGCGGGACGGCTGGGCTGCCGATCAGCGGGCTGACGGCGCGAAAGACCGCAAGTATAGCGGCAGCGGGCATCTGCGAAAACGCCGGATTGGCGGCATCGGATATTTCCTACCGGCGGGTAGGCAAATTACCTACCCCAATCCGGCCCATCTGCCGATGCCCGGCGGCCCGGCCGGTGGCTACTCTGGCCACTGAGTCGGTTGAAGGTGGCGTGGCCGGACGCCGATTCCACAGGAAGTCCCACTCCCAAGCGCCAAGGACGGCGCTCTTCCGGTTGCATGTCAGGCGCAGAACGGATCGCCCCCCTCGGATTCGATCCCTCGCTTCTCCGCCGCGGTCGGGCTGTGGCTCGCGATCGATTCGCGAGCCATGGCTTTTTCCGATCGAGCGCCCCCGACCGTTGGCCGGCCAGGACATCGAGCGGCACGCCGGGCCATTCCCCAAGGTCGAACGCAGCGCCCCGATGTGACCGGCTGGCCCGGCGCGGCCCGTGCAGCCGGTCCGATGACCGCCCTCCCGCTCACCACTGATCCATCCACGACGCGGAAACTAGATTGCCAGCGGGAGCACCGCTCAGACAGCTGGCGTTGGCCCAGCGCCGACGCGCAGCGGGTAACATCAACCTGAACGATGACGATGGCCGGCCGATGCGCCGGGCCGGCGTGCTGCCGGGGCCGACCCGTCCCGGACGGCGCCAGCCGGTCAGCAACGCGTGCATCGACGTGGCACCGACAACTCCCCAACTGCGAGGCTCGCCATGAAATCCCAAAGTGCCGTGGGTCCTATCCTGGTCATTGCCGCACTGGCGGTCGTGGGCTATTTCGGTTGGCAGTACTGGTCGGCCAGCAATCGCGCGCAGTTGGCCGAAGCCCCGGGGGCGTCGCCGTCGGATCAGCCGGATGCGCCTGCGCAACCGGCATTCCCGATCGAAGAGGTCGCCGTCGCGCCGGAAGCCGACGCGCCGGCCGAGCCGCTGCCCGACCTGGCCGAAAGCGATTCCGCTGCGCTGGAAGCCCTGGCCGGGGTCATCGGGGAGGAGCAGCCGCCGGCGGTCATCCTCGGTGAGCACATCGTCGAGCGCATCGTGGTCAGCATCGACAATCTGACCCGGCGCCAGCTGCCGCCCCGTGGCCTGCCGGTGCGCACGGCGGACGGGCCGTTGCTGACCGCTACCGATCCCAGCGGCGTGACCGTGATCGACGAGCGCAACTTTGCCCGTTACGCCGATTACATGGCCCTGGTCGAGGCGCTCGATGTCGATGCGGCGGTGGCGCAGTACGTCCGCGCCTATCCGTTGTTTCAACAGGCCTACCGCGAACTCGGTTACCCGGATCGGCATTTCAACGACCGCCTGGTCGCGGTGATCGATCACCTGCTGGCCGCGCCCACGCCCAATCTGCCGATTGCCCTGGTGCCGGAAAAGGCGGGCTACACCTACGCCGATCCTGCGCTGCACTCGGCATCGGCCGGTCACAAGATGCTGATCCGGATCGGGCCGGACAATGCCGCTGTGGTCAAGGCCAAATTGCGCGCCCTGCGCGATGCCCTGGCCGGACAAGCGCCGCTTGTCGAGCCGGCCAGCGACGATGCGCCCGCTGAGGAGGAGGGCACCGAGGCCGGTTGAGCCGCCTCGATGCGGCCTGGCCGGCGCGCGATCGCTCGAAGCGGGCGGTAAACTGCCGCCTCGCTCCGGAGACATCGAATTGATTCCCGCTGGAACCGCTTCCGCACTGACCGACGACCTGTTGCACTGCCTGCTGCTGCCGATCGACAGTGGCGCAATCGCCGCGCCGGCGGACGGGCGTTGGCTGTTTCTGCGCGCCCGCACCGGCATCCCGGTGCAGGCTCTCGATCGAACGCGGCTGGATTGCGAGCAGGGCTTCAAGCCCTTTGCCGATGCGCTGCTGCGCGATGGCTTCGAGGTCGCCACCGACCACCCGTCGCGCTACCCGCTGGTGCTGGCGCTGCCGCCGCGCCAGCGCGAGGAAGCGCGCGCACTGCTGGCCAACGCGCTGGCCCGGGTGGCACCAGGCGGCACGCTGATCGCCGCCATGGCCAATGCCGAAGGCGCCCGTTCCGGCGAGGCCGACCTGGCCCGGCTGGCCGGCCCGGTGCGCAGCCTGTCGAAACACAAATGCCGGGTGTTCTGGGTTCAGCCCACGGCCGACACCGTGGACGCCGCGCTGCGCGAAACCTGGGCCGCGCTCGACGCGCCGCGACCGATCGCCGATGGCCGATTCGTCAGTCGGCCGGGACTGTTTGCCTGGGATCGTATCGACCCGGCCTCGGCCTTGCTGGCCGCCAGGCTGCCCGATGAACTGCATGGCCATGGCGCCGATCTCGGCGCCGGATGGGGTTTTCTCGCCCACGAGGTACTGACCCGCTGTCCGGCGGTGACTGCGATGGATCTTTTCGAGGCCCAGTCGCGCGCGCTGGAGCTGGCGCGGATCAACCTGGCCTCACTGGGCGAGCGGGCTGCGCTCGGTTTTCACTGGCACGATGTAACCACCGGCATCGGCACGGGTTACGACTTCATCGTCACCAATCCCCCGTTTCATATCGACCGCTACGACCAGCCCGGACTGGGACGCGCGTTCATTGCGGTCGCCGGGCAGGCGCTGCGGCCCGGAGGCCGGCTGTTTCTGGTCGCCAATCGCCATCTGCCCTACGAAGCGGCGCTCGGCGAAGGCTTCGGCGAGGTGCGCACCCTGGTGCAGTCGGGCGGCTTCAAGGTGATCGAGGCCGTCAAGGGCCGCACCGGCGGTCGGTCGAGGCGCAGCGAATGAATCTGGTGAAACTGCTGGCCAACCTGGGTTACGGCAGCCGCAAGGAAGTCACCCTGATGCTGCGCAACGGCTGGGTCTCGCGTGCCGACGGCAGCGAGCTGGGCCCGAACGACAGCGCCGAGCACGACGACATCCGGGTCGAGGATGAACCGCTCGACCCGCCCCAGGGCGTGCTGCTGATGCTGCACAAGCCGGCCGGCTACACCTGCTCGACCAAGGATGCCGGACGGGTGGTCAACGACCTGCTGCCGCCGCGATTCCGGCTGCGCAAGCCGCTGCTGTCGACCGTCGGCCGGCTCGATCGCGACACCTCGGGCCTGCTGCTGATGACCGACGACGGGCAGCTGCTGCACCGGATCACCTCGCCGCGCTCGAAGCTGGCCAAGGTCTATCAAGCCGCACTCGCCGAAGATCTTCGCGGCGACGAAGCCGCGATTTTCGCCAGCGGCACCCTGCAACTGGAATCCGAGACCACGCCGCTGGCGCCGGCCGGACTTGAACCGATCGGGCCGCGACTAGCGCGGGTGACGCTGCACGAGGGTCGATATCATCAGGTCCGCCGGATGTTCGCCGCGGTCGGCAACCACGTCGACGCGCTGCACCGGGTTTCCATCGGCGGCCTGACGCTGGGCGATCTCCAGCCCGGTCAGTGGCGCATCCTGCAAACCCAGGATCGGGCGCAACTGTTCGCGGAAACGCCGGTCAGTCGCGAAAGTTTTCGAACTGAACCGGAATCTCCAGCTCGGCACCCTTGAGCAGCGCCATCGCCGCCTGAAGATCGTCGCGCTTCTTGCCGCTGACCCGGATCTTGTCGCCGTTGATCTGTGCCTCGACCTTGATCTTGGCCTTCTTGATCTCGCCGATGATCTCCTTGGCGCGCTTCTGCTCGATGCCCTGGGCGATGGTGATCTTCTGCCGGGCCACCGCCAGGTTGACCTCGGGTTCGCCCTCGTCCATGGCCCGCAGGTCGATGCTGCGCGCCACCAGCCGGCCGCGCAGGATGTCGCGCATCTGCTGGAGCTGGAAGTCGCTGGGCGCGGAAAGCGCGATCACGTTTTCCTCCAGCGAAAAGCTGGCCTCGACGTTGCGGAAATCGAAGCGGTTGCCCAGCTCCCGATTGGCCTGGTCGACGGCATTGGTGAGTTCGTGTTTGTCGACTTCGGAAACGATGTCGAAGGACGGCATGAAACGGCTCCTTGGATCGGTGATTGACGACGGCTGAGGGCGCGCTCAGTGTGCCCCGGAATCGGTTGCTGCGGCGGAGCGCTCCTGTTCCAGTCGGGCGGCGAGCCGGGTTTCGGCCGTATCGGCATAAACCCGGCAGGCGTCACGGTCGACCAGCGGATGCGCCGCCCCGACCGCCTGGCCGCGTTCCAGCCGCTCGTACAAGCCGCCGAAATCCGGGTGCGCCGGCACCAGAATATCGCAGTCCAGCGCGCGCACCCGGTCGATGCTGTCGCGCAGCCTCTTGGCCGGCCTGCCGTCCTCGCCGCTGAATGCGAAACCCGGCGCCGAGACGGCATTCAGGCTGTCGGCATAGACCATACTCAGGCATCGATCCGCCTCGCAGGCGCGCCAGGTCCAGGTGGTGCCGCCCGGCATATGGCCGGGGGTGAAGTGCGGCGTGAGCGTCAGACCGCCCAGGGTCAAAGGCTCACGGTCGGCGATCTCCTGCACATCGGCGACCGGCGGAAAGCGCATTTCCTCGCCGAACGCCGCCTGCGGATCGCCCTCGAGCGCCGCACCGGCGCGCAGACCCGCCGCTCCGTCCGGGCTGGCCAGAACCTGTGCACCGCTGATCCGCGCCAGCGCCGCGATGCCGCCGGCATGATCGAAATGGGCGTGCGAATTCAGGATCCAGTTCACCTCGGCGATGGCAAAACCCAGCGCCTCGATGTTGGCGATGATCGGCGCGGCCGACTGCGGCAGGCCGCCGTCGATCAGCACCAGGCCGGCGCCGGTATCGATGAGCACGGTCGACAGCCCGCGCACGCCGACGTACCAGCTCTCTCCGTGCAGCCGGAACGGCGCCTGCCCGGCGTTCCAGCCGGCACAGCTGCCGCACTCGATCGGCCGCTGGTCGTCGGGCAGCTTGGCCGCCGCCGTCTCGCCTGCGCTCAGCAGTGAAGTCAGTGCCAGACAGATCGGCATGGCAGCCCTCAGGAGTCGATTGTAGGCCGCTCGAACGTGGGACATCGGTGTGAGTTCCTGGAGATGAAGTGGACTGCGAAGGGGCAGTTTTTGCGATGCCGCCCATTCTGCCCGGCAATGCACCGTATTGCTCCCGAAAGCCGGCGCCGGTCATGGACGCTGGCTGGCAGTTGCCCGTATCGGCCTTGCGTCGCCCGAAGCGGCGCGTCGCTCAGAAGACCGAAAGCCCGGTGAGCTCGGTGAACCGGCTCAATGCCGCGCTGCCAACCACCGAGTTGCCTTTATCGTCCAGCCCGGGGGACCACACCGCCAGCGCCGCGACATTCGGCACCACCGCAACCATGCCGCCGCCGACACCGCTCTTGACCGGCAGCCCGACGTGGAAGGCGAAGTCGCCGGCTGCGTCATAGGTTCCGCAGGTCAGCATCAGGGCATTGATCCGCTTGGCCCGCTCCGGGCTGATCACCGGATCAGCGCGCCGGATGCAGCGCCCGTTGTGGGCCAGATACAACAATGACCGCGCCAGATCGACGCAACTCATTCGCAGCGCGCACTGGTGATAGTAAAAGTCCAGCACCGCCTCGACCGGGTTGTCCAGATTGCCGAAGCTGCGAAGGAAGTGGGCCAGTGCGGCATTGCGAAAGCCGGTTTCGTGCTCGGACTGGGCGACTTCCGGATCCATCTGGATGCCCGGATTGTCGGCCCGCTCGCGGACGAATTCCAGCAACCGCTCGCGGGCCCGGTCGCCGCTCGACAGCACCACGTCGGCGACCACATGGGCGCCGGCATTGATGAACGGATTGCGCGGGATGCCGCACTCGTGTTCGAGCTGCACCAGCGAGTTGAACGGGTTGCCCGAGGGTTCCCGACCGACCCGCCGCCACAGGTCGCCGCCGATCGCCTCCAGCGCCAGCGTCAGGGTGAACACCTTGGAGATACTCTGGATCGAAAATGCCTGCTCGGCATCGCCAACCTGAAAGAGGCCTCCGTCCAGTGTGGTCAGCGCCATGCCGAAGCGCTCGATCGGCACCCCGGCCAGCATCGGGATGTAGTCGGCGACCTTGCCCTGTCCGATCAACGGCCTCACGTCGTCCTGGATGCGTGCCAGAACGGCGGCGAAATCCTGCGCCGCCAGCGTTTCCGGTGGACTGTCGCAAAGGTTCACGTCAGGGCGCGCTTACGACCCGGCCGCGGGCCAGCACCAGTTCGACCCGCTGCAGCGTGGTGATGTCGGCCAGTGGATCGCCGTTGACGACGATGACATCGGCCGCCTTGCCCGGTTCCAGCGTGCCGGTTTCTTCGGCGATGCCCAGCAGCTCGGCCGCCGTGCGGGTGGCGGATACCAGCGCCTGTTGCGCGCTGAGACCGCCATAGCGGATCATCAGCGGGAACTCCTCGGCATTGCGGCCGTGATCGTAGACCCCGGCATCGGTGCCGAAGGCGATCGGAATACCGGCCTTGTGGGCGGCCTGGATGTTCTTGCCGGTGGCATCCAGGCGGATGCGAATCTTCTCCTCCACCACCGGGGTATACACGCCGGTTCCGACCCGCTCGCGGTAGGCGATGGTCGGCCCGAGGGTGGGCACCAGATAGGCGCCGGACGCCTTGATCGCCTTGATCGCCGCGTCATCGACGAAGGTGCCGTGCTCGATCGAATCGACCCCGGCCCGCGCCGCCGCCTCGACACCGCGCGCGCCGTGGGCATGGGCCGCCACGCGCAGGCCAAGCGTATGGGCGGTTTCCACGATGGCGCGCATTTCCTCGTCGGTGAAGTGCGCGCCGAAACCGCGATTCTGCTGCGACAGCACGCCGCCGGTGGCGGTGAACTTGATCACGTCGGCGCCGGCCCGCGACAGCTCGCGCACTCTTGCTGCGCACTCCACTGCCCCGGTGCAGGCACCGGTCGACAGGGCCTCGGTCACTTCCGGGCGAAAGCCGCTGACATCGGCGTGGCCGCCGATGATCGAGATCGACTTGCCGGCGGCCAGTACGCGCGGCCCGATCGCCAGACCGGCGTCGATGGCATCGCGCACCGCCTGCCCGGACATTCCCGAAGACCCCAGGTCGCGCACCGTGGTGAAGCCGGCGCGCACGGTCAACGCAGCGTTCTTGATGCCCACGGCGGTGCCGTATTCCGGCGTGGTCACCGCAGCCTCCCACCATTGCCGCCCGGGATCGCCGGTCAGGTGGACGTGGCTGTCGATCAGGCCCGGCAGCACGGTGAAGGCAGCGTCGAACTCGTGCATCGCCAGCCGTTCGCCATCCTGACGCTGGAATTGGCCGTCGTAGGGCAGCACTTCGGCAATCCGCCCGTCGCGCACCACGATCTGGGCCGGGCCATGATGGCCCGCGGCGGCATCCAGAATCACCCGCTCGGCGCGGATTACGAGCACATCGGCCGCCGCCGCGGTTCCCGCCGCCGACACCAGGGCCAGGGCAATAATCAACAGGCGCATCAGGGGGTCTCCCGCAACCAAAAAGTAGGGCGACAGACTAGCAGACTGCGGAATCGCTCCCAGCCACGTTCGTGGACCCAGCCACAGTCTGGCCCCAGTTATTCCAGCCGCTGGCCGGCCGCCACCGGACCGCTGGTGCCGCAGTCGCCGGCCTGTGCGAAAGCCGCGATGCCACTCAGAAGCAGTGCGGCTGCCGCTGTCGCACGGCGCTTCACTTGGTTACCGCGTAATCCGCCCCGTAGTATTTGGCGGTGGTTTGGGTATGAAAGCGGAGCGCGCTGATCGGCGGGTATTTTGGCTCGCCCTGGCCCGGCAGCACCTCTAGGATTTCGTCTTCCCACACGTACACCGCCAACGGCGTGGAAATGCGCGGCCGGGTGCGCACGGCGGGGTCGCGCGGCTGGCTGACCCGGTGCGTGGTCGACAGCAGCCGGTCGTTGCTGATCCGCTGCATGTAATCGCCGATGTTGAGAATGATGCTGCCCGGTGGCGCCTGGAGGCGGATCCACTTCAGGGTGCGCCGGTTGAACACCTGTAGCCCTTCCACCGCCGGCGCGGGCAGAAAGGTGAACAGATCGACGTCCTCATGGCCCAGCATGCGCCCGCCGCGTGGTGCCTCGGCCAGGCCGTCGGTCGGTGGGTAGTAGTTGAGCCGGAAGCCGAAATTGGTGCCGGCAAGCTTCCGGTCGTACAGGTGCGGGTCGCAGCCGAGGTAGTGCAGGATGCTCTGCATCACCGGCAGAATCAGGCCCTGCTCGGCCTGCACCAGTGCCCGGAACCGGGGCTCGAACTCCGGCCGTGGCCAGAATGACGCGGCATGGTAATCCGGGTTTCGGTCCAGATCGAACGCGCGCCGGCAGAACACCCAACCCTCGACCAGATCGGGGTGAATGATGGTGGTTTGCTCGATCGGGAAATAGCCCTGATTGACCGAGCCGTGGCGTTGGGCGCGGTAGCGCATGCGTTCGGCGATCGGTACGGTTTCGAACAGCTCGGCAGTCGCCCGCTCGGCATCTTCGATCAGTGCCGGCGCGATGCCGTGGCCGACCAGGATGGCGAAGCCGATCTCTTCCATGGCCGCCCCAAGCGACTGGGCAAAGCGCTCCCGGCCGGCGTCTGCGCCATCCAGAAACTCGCCGATGTCGCAGGTGCGAATCCGGAATTCGTCGTCGAACGCCTCGCTGCCGTCGCCGGCCTCGGAGAGCCGGTAGGTATGCGCCTTGTCGACCTGATCGAAGCGCCGGAAGTCCTGATTGACCGCATCGACGCCGCGCGTCTGTTCGGACGATTCGTTCATTTGAGAGTCCCCTGGACGGGTACGCGAAGAGTACTTTCAGACTATGCCGCAGACCGAAGTTTGTCTGGCCTATCTTACGCGGTGGACTGCGAGGCATGACGGCTCCGGGTAAATCCATCGTGGCACCTCGTGCGACTTTGGCCATCGAAGAAATGGGGTGTGCGGGATGGGGAATATAAAAGTACGAACACGTACCTCAAGGCGTACGTGGACGCGATGGCGACCTGCTCAGCAACTGCCTGTTCCCACCCGAGGCTTGACTGCGAGGGTGACCGCACCAGCAGCCATGGCGCGTCGACACGTCGCCCAGTTGCGTCAAATGCTTTCACTTTGCGCTGATCGGGGCGGCTGTTAGCATTCGCCGAGCCTCTTCGGGAATTGTTCGATCATGATCGACAGCGGCTGCGACCGCTTGGCCAAGCGCTCTGAACGCCCGTCGATCTGGGCGCTTCAGGTTGCCGTCGTACTGTTGATTCTGTGGGCGGCGCTGGACGGTTTTGAAAACCTCGGCTTCGGCTTGCTGTTCGCCCTGCTGGGCGCCACCGCCGGAGCGTGGTTGGCCCCCAGCCACGTTTACCCGTGGCGGCCGCTGCGTCTGTTCGAATTCGCGCTCTATTTCGCCCGGGCCTCTTTTCTGGGCGGACTCGACGTGGCGGCGCGAGCGCTGCATCCCGCGTTGCCGGTCGCACCGTGTTTGCGGGACATTCCACTGCGCTTGCCGCCAGGGCTGCCGCGTACGCTGTTCGTCGGCGTCGTCAGCCTGCTGCCGGGCACACTGAGCGCGCGCCTGGACGTTGCACGTGAAGTGCTGACGGTGCATGCGCTCACCCCGGCCTCGCTCGACGGCCTGGACGACCTCGAACGCCGCGTGGCGCGATTGTTCTCCCTGCCCGATCCCGAGTGCGGTCGATGAGCGACATGTTGTTGTGGTCGGTGGCTGCGTTCCTGCTGGTCAATCTTGGCGTAGGCATGTTGCGGGTAGTGCGGGGTCCAGGCGCAGCAGATCGAATGCTGGCGGCTCTGTTGTTCGGCAGCACCTCGGTAGCGGTACTCCTGGTGCTGGCCGAGGCCATGGCCATGCCGGCTCTGCGCGATGTCGCCTTGCTGTTCGTGATGCTGGCCGCAATTCTGGCAGTGGCGTTCGTCGGGCTGCCCTCGGGCCGGCGTCGGTATCGCGAATGACGATGAACATACTGGCGACCGTGCTGCTCTGTCTCGGCTGCGGCTTCTATCTGGCCGGCACAGTGGGCTTGCTGCGCTTTCCCGATACCTTGAGTCGCGCGCACGCGTTGACCAAGGCCGACAATCTGGGCCTGTTCCTGGTTTGCATTGCGCTGGCGCTGGCTTCGGGTTCCGTGCGCGTGACGGCGCTGCTGCTGGTGATCTGGTTGCTGGGGCTGCTGGCGGCCAGCGTCTCGGTGCACCTGATCGCGCGTCGGGTGCTGGATGAGCAGGAGCGCGGCGAATGAGCGTCGTGGTCGATTTCCTGTTGGCATCCGGCCTGCTTTGGCTCGGTTGGCGGGCGGTGGCGGAGCGGTCGTTGTTTCGCTCCATCGTGATGTTCGTATCGTTCGGCCTGGTGATGGCCTTGGCCTGGGCGCGCCTGCGGGCGCCGGATCTGGCCCTGGCCGAGGCGGCGATCGGCGCCGGCATGACCGGCGCGATGCTGATGCTGGCCTATCGGCGCTTGTTGCTGGCGCCGGCCGCACACCGCCCCCGCGCCGCCGCGCCGCGTTGGCTGGCCACATCGTTGGCGGTGCTGTCGGCGCTGTTGGCCCTGGCGCTCGGCAAGGCGCTTCTGGGCCTGCCCGATCCGCTGCCCGGTGCCGGAGCCCTGGCTCTGGCGGGGCTCGACGACACCGGGCTGGGTAATCCGGTGACTGCGGTGTTGCTGCTGTTTCGCGGTTACGACACCTTGCTGGAGATGCTGGTGCTGCTGGTCGCCTGGCTCGGCGCGGCGACGGCGGCCGCCATCCTGCCGTCGCCGCCGGAACCGATCGAGCTGAGAACGGTGCCGCTGCTGGATGCCTTGCTGTCGGTGCTGGTGCCGACGACGGTGCTGGTTGGCGGGTACCTGCTGCATGTCGGCGGGCGGGCGCCGGGTGGCGCCTTTCAGGCCGGCGCGGTGCTGGCGGCGGCGGGCATTGTCCTGGCCCTGAGCGGTCGTCTGCGACCAGAGCCGCAGACCAACTGGCCGCAGGCGTTGACCCTGATCCTCGGCGCCGGCGCGTTCGCGGCGCTCGGGACGGCGGCGCTGGCCTTCGGCGCTGCCGCCATGAGCCTGACCGGCCTGTGGGCGGTGTATCTGATCGAGACGGCGATGACGGTCAGCATCGCAATGACTCTGGTATTGCTGTTTCTGGGCGCGGCCGGCGTGCGCCGCGCAACGCCATGACGGTCACGGTATTCCTGGTGGTCGCGGCCGTGCTGGTCGGCTTGGCGGTCTACGGCGTACTGATGGCCGAGCATCCGCTGCGCAAGATTCTGGCCCTGAACGTTCTTGGCGCGGCGGTGTTCCTGGTGCTGATCGCGACCGGCGGCCGTTCCGACGGCCCACCCGACCCGGTTGCCCAGGCGATGGTGTTGACCGGCATCGTGGTAGCGGTGTCGGCCACGGCGCTGGCATTGGCGCTGCTGCTGGCGCTGTACCGGCATGATCGAGCGATCGATCTCGACCGCGACGACGGGGAGGGGTCGGGCGATGATGCCTGAGGCGATCCTGCCGTTGCTGGTGCTGCTGCCGCTGCTGAGTGTACTGGTGGCCGTGGCCCTGCCGTCCGGCGCGGGACGCTGGCTCGCGGTCATCTGTCTGGCGATTCTGGCGTTGCTGTTGTGGCCTTTGACGACGGCGGTCCTCGCGCAGGGCGGCGTCGAGCATGTGCTGGCCGGGGTCGCACTGCCTCTGGGTATCCGCCTGAGCGTCGATGGTTTCGGCCTGCTCATGCTGTGGTTGGTGGAGGTGGTCATGCTGGCCGCCACGGCGCACGCCTGGGGCGATCGCGCTCGCGGTGGCTCGGGCCTGTTCTGGCCGGCGTGGCTGGGGCTGCTCGCCGGTTTGAATGCGCTGCTGATATCGACCGATCTGTTCAATCTCTACGTCGGTCTGGAAGTGTTGACCTTGAGCGCGGTGGCCCTGGTGGCTTCCGGCGGCGGTCGTGAGGCGGTGTGGGCGGCGTTACGCTACCTGTTGCTGGGTATGCTGGCCTCGCTGGCCTACTTGCTGGGAGTGGCTCTGATCTATGCCATGACCGGCACGCTGGACATGACGGCGGTCGGGCTGAGTTCGCGGTCGGACCCGACGGTCGCGCTGGCGCTGGCGCTGATGGTCGCGGGCCTGCTGCTGAAGTCGGCGATCTTTCCCCTGCACGGATGGCTGCCGCCGGCGCACGCCAGTGCCCCGGGCGCGGTCAGCGCGCTGCTCTCGGCCCTGGTGGTGAAAGCCTCGCTGTACGTCCTGTACCGCCTCTGGTTCTGGGCGGAACCGCCGTTGTCGCTTATCGCCGCCGGCCAGGTGCTGGCCCTGCTCGGCGCCGGCGCCCTGGTGGCGGGCAGCGTGCTGGCGTTTCGACAGCATCGCCTGAAGCGGCTGGTGGCCTATTCGACGGTGGCCCAGCTCGGCTACCTGATGCTGGTGTTCGCCGTGCCGACTGCGGCGGCCTGGCAGGGCACGGTCTATCACCTGCTTAGCCACGGCCTGGCCAAGGCGGCGATGTTTCTGGCCGCCGGCAATCTGCTGGTCGGCCTGGGCAGCGACCGCATGGACCGGCTCGCTGGCGCCGATGCCCGGCTTCCGATCAGTGTGTTCGCCTTCGGTCTGGCGGCGGTGAGTCTGATCGGGCTGCCGCCGAGCGGCGGTTTCATCGCCAAGTGGCTGTTGTTGACGGCGGTGTGGCGTCCTGAGCACGCCTTCTGGGCCGTGCTGTTGCTGCTTGGCAGTCTGCTGTCGGCGGCGTATCTGTTCCGGGCCTTGGCACGCATGTTCTCGCGCCCGCTCGCCGGCGCTCCCGATGCCGGGCGCCCGGTTCCCCGTCTGGCGGAGACGGCCGCACTGGCGCTGGCGCTGGCGGCGATCGTGGCGGGCTTCGTGCCGGCGCTGGTGCTGCCGGCCGTGGTCGTGCCACCCGGCTTCGGGTCTTCGCCGTGAGTCTGGCCTGGCAGGCGCTGCCGCTCTACGTCGTCGCCACGTCGCTGATCGCAGCGGTGCTGATCTTCGCGCTCGGCGAGTCCCGACAGCGCACGCGAGTGGCGGTGAACGTGATTGCGGCGGTGGTCAAGCTGACCTTGATCGCGGTCATGCTCGACGCGGTGAATGCGGGCGAACACTTCGAATGGCGATTGCCGCTGCTTCCCGGTATAGACCTGGTACTCAAGACCGACGCCTTGACCTTGCTGTTTTCCACGCTGTCGGCCGGACTGTGGTTGCTGACTACCATTTATGCCATCGGCTATCTGGAGCGCAGCCCGCATCGAGCCCGGTTTTTCGGTTTTTTCAGTCTGTGCGTGGCCAGCACGATGGGCATCGCCGCAGCCGGTAATCTATTTACCTTCTTCGTCTTCTACGAGCTGCTGACGCTGGCGACCTGGCCTCTGGTGGCGCACCGCGGCACGCGCGAATCCCTGGCCGGCGGCCGCAGTTATCTGCGCTACACGCTGTTTGGCAGCAGCCTGTTCCTGGCTGGACTGGTATGGCTGCATCTGCTGGTCGGCCCGCAGGATTTCATCGCCAAGGGGCAGGTCTCGGACCTGCTGGCCGCCGACGACGGCGCGCAGCGGGCGATCTTCTTGCTGATGCTGGCCGGTCTCGGGGTGAAGGCAGCGCTGCTGCCCTTGCACGGCTGGCTGCCGAAAGCGATGGTGGCGCCGGCGCCGGTCAGCGCCTTGCTGCACGCTGTGGCGGTGGTCAAGGCGGGCGCGTTCGGCATTGTGCGACTGGTCTACGACGTGTTCGGCAGCGAGCGTGTGCAGGCCCTCGGGCTGGACCAGGTGCTGGCCGTGGTGGCCTCGGCGACGATCCTTTATGGCTCTCTGCTGGCATTGCGTCAGGACGACCTGAAGAAGCGGTTGGCCTACTCCACGGTCAGCCAGGTGTCCTACATCGCGCTCGGCACGGCGATCGCCGGACCCTTGGCGACCATGGGCGGATTGGTGCATCTGGTGCACCAGGGACTGATGAAAATTACGTTGTTTTTCTGCGCAGGCATTTATGCCGAGGCGCTGGGGGTGAAAAGCATCCGCCAGCTCGATGGCCTGGGCCGGCGCATGCCCCTGGTCAGCGCGGCCTTCACCGTCGGCGCACTGGGTATGATCGGCCTGCCGCCGCTGGCCGGGTTCGTCAGCAAGTGGTTGCTGGGCGTGGGCGCGGTGGCGGCCGGGCAACCCTGGGTGGTGGCCGTGCTGGTACTCAGCACGGTGCTCAATGCGGCCTATTTTCTGCCTCCGCTGGGGCGCATCTGGTTCGCCCAACCACCGGAGCACTGGCCCGACGAGCGCGACCTGGGTCGCGCGGCCTGGCTGGCGCTGCTGCTGCCGACCCTGATCACGGCGGCGCTTTCAGTCGCGGTCGGACTGTTGGCCGGCCTGCCCTTCAGCCCGCTGGCGTGGGTGCGGCTGATTGTCGAGACCCATTACCGATGACCTCGCTCATCGCTCTGGCCCTGCTTCTGCCGCTGCTGGCCCTGGCTGTGCTCCGGCGTCCTCGCTTGCTGCGCCCGGCATTGGTGCTCGCGCCGTTGCCGCTGGCGGCGCTGGCCTGGGTGGGACAGGGCAGCCTGAGCTTGCCGGCGATGCTGTTCGGTACCGGCTACGCGGTCGATCCCGATACCCGCCCCTTTCTGCTTCTTGCCGGCGTGGGCTGGTCGCTGGCCGGAGCCTATGCTGGCCGTCGCCTCGGTCCCGGACTGCCGCGCTTCGCGGCGTTCTGGCTGCTGACCTTGGCCGGCCAGGCTGGTGCTTTGCTGGCGGCCGATATCGCCGCCTTCTATACCGGTTACGTGTTAATGACACTGGCCGCCTATGGCCTGGTGGTGCACAGCGGCGAGAGCCGGGCGCGACATGCCGGCCGGGTCTATCTGACCCTGGCCTTCATCGGTGAGGCCATGGTGCTCTCGGGTCTGTTGCTGCTCGGCGCGCGCCACGGCAACGTCGAGTTCGTGCGGCTCGCCGAGTCGCTGTCCAGCGCCGACGGGCCGGCCTCGCTGCTGCTGGTGGCCGGTTTCGCGGTGAAGCTGGGCATCTTCCCGCTGCACGTCTGGTTGCCGCTGGCGCATCCAGTGGCGCCGGTGCCGGCCAGTGCCGTGCTCAGCGGCGTGATCGTCAAGACCGGCCTGCTCGGGATGATGCGCCTGGCGCCCGCAGGCGGCGCCGATTTCGATGTCGCGCTGGCCTGGCTGGGCTTGTTCACGGCCTTTTACGGAGCCCTGGCCGGTCTGGGTCAAGCGAGACTCAAGACCGTACTGGCCTATTCGACAATCAGTCAGGCCGGCCTGCTGCTGATCGCTTTCGCGGTCTGGCGCCAGGCGCCGGGAACCGCTGCCGCGTCCGTGCTCGGTGTGTTCGTGCTGCATCACGGGCTGAACAAGATCGCCTTGTTTCTTGCTGCGGGTGGAACCGTCGGCGCCGGGTGGCTGCGCGGTATTCTGTTCGCTCTACCGGCGTTGGCGCTTGTCGGTGTGCCTTTCAGTTCCGGCGCGCTGGCCAAGTCGGAATTGAAACGGGCGTTGGCCGAGGTCGGCTGGGACGGCGTGACGGCCGGTCTCGGGCTGGCATCGGTGGCAACGTTTCTGCTGCTGGCGCATGCCTGGCGACTGGCCCGTCAGGATCGCGAACGCGTCTGTCCGATCCACGTCGCCTGGCCGCTGGCGGTGCTGGCCGGCGCGCTGCTGCCGTGGCTGTGGGCAGTCGGCACCGGAGAGCCGATCGGTTTGCGTACTGTGGATGTCTGGCAGGGCGTCTGGCCGGTGCTGGTGGGAGCGGTCTTGCTCGCGCTGAAGTGGCGTGTGTCGCCCGGTCGCTGGCCGAACGTTCCCGAAGGCGATCTTTTGGTCTGGGCAGTATCGCTTTACGCCGTCGTGCTGCGGGCATGGCGATGCCTGCGCTGGCCAGCCCTGCACCCTCTTTCCGTTCGACCGTTGCGGCTCCCGGACCCAGGTCCGGCTTTGGCCAGACTGCCGGTGATCGGCCTGGGACTGTTGCTGGTTGTGGCCGTTTTATTTTGGCGCCTGCACGGGCCCTGATCCCGTTCGGAAGCGTTGGCCGGTGGCGGTGGTCGGAGTCTGTGTTCGACGAGCGGAGCATGATCGCGAGCCAAAATCCTGCTGGCGGCCACATGTTGCGTCTGCTGGTGCCCAGCGCGCGGGGACCTGTTTCAACCGATGTCTGGTCGCTCCCGCGAAGTCGGGAGCCAAGTGCATTCGATCAAGTCTGATTTCTGCGGTCCCTGGATTGGCAGGTTTCGAGTTGCCCCTCGTTTTATCCGACAGTCCCTCGCGTGTATCCCCAATACCGGTCGCGTTCGACTCACGCTCTTCCTTCGACTGTGGTTCAGAAGAAATTGTCGGCGGCGTACAGCCCGAGAACCACCATCAGCAGCGCCGGCACCACCCAGCGCAGCCAGGCCAGCCAGAGCGTGGACAGGGTGCCCGACAACGCCAGCTGGGACAGGGCGGCGGCCCGGCCCAGGCCCCAGACCAGCGCCAGAACCGCCACCAGGGCACCCAGAATCTGCATGCCCGAGCCGAAGATCAGATCCAGTGTGCCGATCACGCTTGGGTTCCACGCGCTCGGCCAGATCAACAGCGCTTCAAGGATGGCGATCAGGACGATGGCCCGGGTCTGTCCGATGCGCGTACCCAACAGGTCGCGCACCCCGCTGACGCACACTGCCAGGCCTGCCAGCGCGGACAGAAAAGCCATCAGGGTCAGCGCCAGCAGAAACAGGCCACCCAGCAGGTTGCCCATCGGCATGACCGCGAACAGTCGGGGCAGCGTGGCGAACAGAAGGCCGGGGCCACCCGCCATGTCCAGCCCGAAATGCAGCACAGTCGGCACGATGAACAACGCCGCCAGCAGCGCCGCGCCGGTATCGCCCAGCGCGGCGGCCAATGCGGTGCGCCGCAGTGGCGTGGCGTCGCTGAGGTAGCTGCCGTAGGCGATCATGATGGTGCCGCCGACACCAACCGAGAAAAACGCCTGGCCCAGCGCGGCAAACCCTTCGGCAGGGCCCAGCGCCGAAAAATCCGGGCGCAGAAAGGTCAGCAGGCGCGCGCCGGCGCCATCCAGGCTCAGGGCATAGCCGACCAGGCCCAGAATGATGATGCCGAATGCCGGCACCATCATCCGGCTGGCGGCCTCGATGCCGCGCCGGACCCCGCGCCACAGCACCCAGGTGGCCAGCAGCAGCAGGGCCAGGGCGATGCTGTACTGCAAGCCGCCGCGCGCCAGTCCGGCCTGATGATCGCCCAGATTCTCGATCAGGAAGCCGGGACCCAGCGCGAAGCCCGCGCTGTAGACGATCTGGGCAATGACCACGATGTAGTAGGAATTGGCGACCAGCATCGCGACCACCAGCAGCGCGCCCAGCAGCGTGCCCAACCGCGAACCGAATGCAACCCGGTAGCTGCCGATCGGCCCGCTGCGAGTGGCCCGGCCCAGCGCCCACTCGGCGCTCAGCAAGGGTGCCGCCAGCGCCAGCGCGAAGGCCAGGTACAGCAGCAGGAACGCGCTGCCGCCGTAGCTGCCCATCATGTACGGGAAGCGCCAAACGTTGCCCAGGCCGATGGCGACGCCGAGCATCGCCAGCAGCCCGCCGAGTGGCGAGGAAAAGCGCGCGGCGCCGGTCATCCGAGGCCGGTTGGCCGGCGGCCAACCCGGCAAGGCTGCCGGCTCAATGCAGTGCGCCCGGCGCTCCGCAACACTTCTTGAACTTCTTGCCGCTGCCGCACGGGCAGGGCTCGTTCCGGCCGGGGGTGGCGGGCCGGACGACCGGCGTCTGCCGGGGCATGGGCTCGGGACTGAACTCGGCCATCCGCAGGTCATTGACGGTCTGAAGCAGGAACGGCAGCGCCTCGATCAGCGCAAGGCGCTCGCTGCGATCCAGCGGGTCGAACACCTCAGCGAAGGATGCCTGCGACTCATCGGACTCCATCTGTCCCAGCGAGAGAATCTGCACGACGGCCTCGGCGACGGTTTCGTCCGATCCAACCCAGGCGTCCCACTGCGCTTCGCGCAGACTCATCCCTTCCAGGAAGCCGAGCGACCAGAGTGCTGCCAGCGGGAAACCTTCGGGTACACGGGCGAAGATATCGGCCACCGTGACATCGTCCTCCGACTCTTCGGTCCCGAACGGCTGTTCATCCTCATCCGCATCGGCGTCTTCCAGATCGGGCCAGCCGAGAAAGGGCAGAGCGCTCAGCAGTCCCGGCACGCCGCCGCTCTCAGTGCGTTCAAGATCGAGATTCAGGCGCCAGACGATGTGGTTCCACAGCCTGATCAACAACGCGAGCGCCTCGCGCAGTTGGTCGTCTGAACTCCACACCGGATCGCCACCGAAGATATGCGGCAGATACTCGCCGAGCGGCACCCGCTCCGGTCCGAGTACCAGTGCGGTGAAGAAACCGTCCAGCATTTCGACATTCATGGCGGGTCGGTCGGCCGACTGGGACTCAAGAAGGTCTTCGAGGCGTTCGACCTCCGCCTCGGACATGGGTTGGTCGTCGATCAGGGGTGTACTCATTTCGGTGTGCCTGTTGCTGATGGTTTGGCGGGCATTTGTATCGCGGTGGGTCGGGCTCTTTCAGGCCGGTGGTGTGCCTCAATACGCGAATTCGTGGAACACCGGGTCGACCGATCCGTTCCAGCGGCCGTGAAACAACGCCAGCTTCTGCTCGGCCGGCGTCTGATTGGCCAGCGCCAGCTCGATGAGCGGGTTAAGAAAGCCCGACTCGTCGGCACCTTCGCCGTTGAGCCTGGCCCGCCGGCGCAGGCCGGCTTCGGCGATCTTCAGCGCCTCCAGCGCCAGCTCGCGTACCGTGGCGCCGCGAAACGGCAGCTTGAGTCCGTGCCGGGGGACGCCGTCGCGCAGTGCGTGGCGTTCGGCCAGGGTGAAATCGCGGACCAGATCCCAGGCTGCATCCAGCGCGGCATCGTCGTAGAGCAGGCCTACCCAGAGCGCCGGCAGCGCGCACAGCCGGTTCCAGGGGCCGCCATCGGCGCCGCGCATCTCCAGAAATTTCTTCATCCGAACTTCCGGAAACGCGGTGGTGAGGTGGTCCGACCAGTCGCTGTACGTCGGCAGCTCACCCGGCAGCGGGCCGAGCCGGCCGGCCATGAAGTCGCGGAAGCTCAGCCCGGCGCAATCGATGTAGCGGCCGTCCCGATAGACGAAGTACATCGGCACATCGAGGATGTAATCGACGTAACGCTCGAATCCGAAGCCGTCATCGAACACGAAATCCAGCATTCCGGTGCGGTCAGGATCGGTGTCGGTCCAGATATGCGAACGGTAGCTCAGGAAACCGTTGGGCTTGCCTTCGGTGAACGGCGAGTCGGCGAACAGGGCGGTGGCGATCGGCTGCAACGCCAGCGACACGCGGAATTTCTTGATCATGTCCGCTTCGCTGGAGAAATCCAGATTGACCTGCACCGTGCAGGTGCGGGTCATCATGTCCAGGCCGAGCTTGCCGACCTTGGGCATGTACTGGCGCATGATCTGGTAGCGTCCCTTGGGCATCCAGGGCATGTCTTCGCGGCGCCACTTCGGCTGGAAGCCCATGCCGAGAAAGCCCACGCCGATTTCGTCGGCCACCGTGCGCACCTCTTTCAGGTGTTGTCCCACCTCGGCGCAGGTCTGGTGGATGGTTTCCAGCATCGCGCCGGACAACTCCAGCTGCCCGGCCGGCTCCAGCGTCACCGAGGCGCCGTCCGGGCGTTTGAGGGCGATCAGCTTGCCATCCTCGGTCACCGGTTCCCAGGCAAACCGTGCCAGGCCGGTCAGCAAGGCCTCGATGCCCTGCTCGCCCTCGAAGGTCAGTGGCCGCAGGTCGTCGAGGCGGAAGCCGAATTTCTCGTGCTCGGTGCCGATGCGCCATGCCGAGGCCGGTTTGTTGCCCGATTCGATGTATTCGACCAGCTCGCGCCGATCAGACAGCAGGGCAGGATTGGAGCTGCTTGGACCAGACAAGGGTGGGCCTTATGAATGGGCGGAGACGGTGGTGTTTCCGGCGTTGCCCGATTATGCGCAACAACCCGGGCCGATAGTGTAATGGCGCACGCCTGCCGACACAGGTGCGGACAGCAAAACGGCCGTGTCGATCGTCCGGCGCGCCTGGGAGCCGGTGGACATGGACTGCACTGGCCGTCAGGCCGTCTTTGGGCGCCGGATCCGCCCGACGGCTGACCTCTGCGCTGCCTTGCGCCGGCCAGCCGACGAGAGTCCGCAGTAAAACATCGGGCCGCCGACTGCTGCTACCGACCTTTCTCCTGGCGGCCACCCAGCTCAAGCCAGCCGGCGACAATCTGGCGGGCCTCGTCGACCCCGGTCTTTGCCGATGATGAAAACAGCTGCACCGTCACCAGTTGGCCATAGGCTTCGGCCAACTGGCGACGGACGCTGGCCAGCGTCTGCACCTGCTGGCCACGGCCCAGCTTGTCGGCCTTGGTGAGCAGACAGTGCACCGGCAGCATCCGGGTCGATGCGTAATTCAGCATCTGGATGTCGAACTCGCGCAGCGGGTGACGAATGTCCATCACCACCACCAGGCCGACCAGCGCCTGACGATTGGCGAAATAGCCGTTGATGAAATCCAGCCAGTGCGCGCGCAGATCGGCCGGCACCTTGGCATAACCATAGCCTGGCAGATCGACCAGATATCGCCCGGTGGCGACCTCGAAATACACCAACTGCTGCGTCCGGCCGGGTGTCTTGGAAGTTCGCGCAAGCGCATTCTGGCCACAAAGTGCATTGAGCGCGCTGGATTTTCCGGCGTTCGAGCGGCCTGCAAAGGCGACTTCGCGGCCGTCGTCCACGGGCAATTGGCGCGGCAGGTGCGCGGCAAGCAGATACTTTGCGGGCTGGAGAGGATTTGCCATGAACGGTCGCCGAAAGGGACAACAGGATGCCGGTTCGCGGCGGCCTGGGCCAGTATTGTCGCGCATTCGTTGACCCTGGCCATGCGCGGCTGGGATAATTCGCGTCTTGCGCCCGGCGTTCGGTCGGGCCCGGGGTCGTTCAGTCCTTCCCGCACCGTTTCGCGTTTCGGAGTCCACCCATGAGTTTGTCCCGCCTGTTCGGTCCGGCCGTTTTCGCCACCGCTGCCCTCCTGGCCAGTACTGCGCTGTCGGCGCAGGACGGTGCGGCCACCGTCATTCCCACCGAAGAAATCGCGCCTGCCGAGGTGGTCGAACTCACCGACCCGCACGCCCAGGCTGCCGCAGGCGATCCGGCCGCAGGTCAGTCCAAGGCGGCGGTCTGCGCGGCCTGCCACGGCATGGACGGCAACGCCGCCGACCCGCAATACCCCAAGCTGGCCGGTCAGCACGAGCGCTACACCGCCCGGCATCTGGCTCTGTTCAAGAGCGGTGAGCGCGAAAACGCCATCATGCTGGGCTTTGCGGCGATGCTTGAGCCGCAGGACATGCGCGACATCGGCGCCTATTACGCCAGTCAGACGGTGCGGCCCGGTCTGGCCGACGAGAGCATTCTCGAATCCGGCCCTTACATCGGCCTGCGGTTTTACGAGATCGGCGAACGGATCTACCGGGGCGGCATCGCCGAGCGCGGCGTGCCGGCCTGTGCGGCCTGTCACGGCCCCACCGGCGCCGGCAATCCCGGCCCGGCCTACCCGGCGCTGGCCGGACAGCATGCCCGTTACACGGCCGACCTGTTGCGCCGCTACCGTGATGGCGCGGTCTACGGCAAGGGCGAGCGGGCCAACGCGGTGATGGCCGGCGTGGCGCAGTTGCTCAGCGACCAGGAAATCGATGCGCTGGCCAGCTATCTCGAAGGCCTGCACAGCTCCGACAGCGCTGCGCTGCCCCGTTGAGGCGATGGCGTCGGTTCAGCCGGACCCGTTTAGCCTTGAAAAGTCTTGAACCCGTGGAGAGTCCGATGCGTGCGTTTCGAATGATGTTTGCCCTGATCGCCCTGGCGCTGCCGGTTTCGCTGCTGGCTCAGGCGCTGCCCGAGCCGCGACTCGATGTCGATTACAGCGTGATCGAGCCGGCGCAGCCCATGAGCGCCAAGCCCGGCCGGATCGAGGTGGTCGAAGTGTTCGGCTACAGCTGCATTCACTGCGCCCGCTTCGAGCCGCTGGTCCAGAAGTGGAAGAAAGACCTGCCCGAAGACGTCGATTTCGTCTATGTGCCGATGTCCAACGGTGGCGCCTGGGAAACCTTCGGCCGGGCATTTTATGCCGCCGAAAGCCTGGGCCTCCTCGACAAGGCGCACGAGGCTTTGTTCAACGCGGTGCACATCGAAAAGACCATCACCAGCCTGGATCAGGTGCCGGCCTTTTACGAGCAGTTCGGCGTCGACGAAGAGACCTTCAAGTCGACCATGCAGAGCACCGGCGTCAACATCAAGATCGCCCGCGCCAAACAGGTGGTGCCGCGCTGGCGGGTCGAGGGTACCCCGACGATGGTCATCAACGGCAAGTACCGGGTGATGGCTACCGACCGCGGTTTGCCGGGCATGCTCGATACCGCCAACTGGTTGATCGACCGCGAGCGCAGCGCGCTGGCGGCGAACTGAGCCGGCCCGTCCGGTCCGGCCATCGCTCGACGAATCCTGCGCGCCCTGGCATTGCCTCGGCGCGCGCCCCAGGAGTCTGTCGGACTTTGATCGACCGGGCGGCAAATCCGTCTACGCGGTCCATGTTTCCGTCAATTCTTGACTCTAACCCTGCTGTGGGCCCGCAAATCGCCGAAAATCCGACCTAGCGTAGCCGACAGTCGCCTCGACCACCAAAGCCCGACAGGCTCCCAGCTGATGCCCAGTCGCGAACTCAACCTGCTCAGCTGCAACATTCAGGCGGGCTCCAGCACCACCCGCTATCGCGAGTATCTGACCCGGGGCCTGAGCCACCTGTTGCCCATGGGCAAGCGCGGCAGCCTCGATCGCATTGCCGATCTGGCGCGGCCGTTCGATATCGTCGGCCTGCAGGAGTCCGACCCGGGCAGCCTGCGCTCGGGATTCACCAACCAGACCCATTATCTTGCCGAGCGCAGCGGCTTTCCGTACTGGAGCCACCAGCCCAATCGCCGCGTCGGCGGCATCGCATCCAGCGCCAACGGTTTGTTGTCGCGCTTGCAGCCCAGCGTGGTGCGCGATTACGCATTGCCGGGCCGGCTTCCGGGGCGCGGCGTGCTGCTGGCCCGGTTCGGCGAAGCCCACGAATCGCTGACGCTGGCGATCGCCCACCTGTCGCTCGGAATCCAGTCTCGACGCGCGCAACTGGCGTTCCTGGCCGAGCTGCTGTCCGATGCTCCGAATGCCGTATTGATGGGCGATTTCAATTGCCCTCCGGACGCGCCGGAGATGGACCTGATCTATCGCAGCACACGTCTTGAACCACCGGTGCGCACCGTCGCCACGTTTCCCAGCTGGCGGCCAAGCCGGGCGCTCGATCACATCCTGACCAGTCGCGACCTCACGGTGCTCGAGCACCAGGCCCTGCCCGCCGCCCGATCCGATCATCTGGCGATCGCAGTGACCGTGTCGGTGCCAGAACACTGCGTCGAACGCGGCTGAGTCTTCGCCCCGCAACGCGCGCAGGGCGCGAATACAAAAAGGGCCGCCGGCCACCTGGCGGCCCATCCTGTTCCAACCGCCCAACCCGCGACCGGATTCAATCCCGAATCAGACCGATTCGGCTGGCATCGACCGGGCTTGCAGCGCCGCATCGACGATGCTGCCCAGTGTCGCAAACATCTCGTCCGGGCTCTTTCCGGAGTCGAGTTCGACACCAAACTCGTCGGCCATAAATACCACCAGCTCGGCTTTGGCCAGACTATCCAGCGTGAGCTTGTCGGTATCCTTCATGTAGTCAATCTGGTCCATCACGAACTCTTCCTTGAGGTAACGGCGGATCTTCGCTTCGATTTCCTGCGCTGTCATGATTCGATCATCTCCATGGTTGTTGCGAAACGGTCTACCGCTGAGCGGATCTGCGGCCGATGGGGGGCGCGGGTCAGCGGCCGCAGGCCGGCCCGGCCCGCTCGAAGGTCGTGGCGGGCTCGGCGATCACCGTGCCGGTCATCGGCCACACGATCTGGTTCGACGCCACCACGCCGACCGGCATGCTTGGGCTGGTGAAAGTCGCAGCCGGCGACCCACCATATCCCTGAGCATCCCAGTGATAGAACGCCGACACGTAGCTTGTGCAGGAGTCCCCACCCTCGCAGGCGCGCGTCGGGCAATACGGCAGCGTCACGTTCTTGACCGCGCATCCAGTCCGGTCGGTGATCACCAGATTTGGCAGGCCGCCGAACGGCACCGCGTAGCCTTGTTCCTGCTCGCTGCCCGGGTTCAGCACGCCAACGTCCCAAAGGGTGTAGATCGCTTTGGGCAAGCCGCCGCGGATCGATACCCGCGCCGTCGCGGTACCGTCGGCAGTGCACTCGACCGCAATCTGCCCGCTGATATTCTCCCAATCGCCGACTGTCGGCCGCTTGTTGGTTCCCTTGGCCCGGTATACCGACCCAGGTGTAGCATCTTCAAAATCCAGCATTACGACCCGCACCGAGGGGTCGCTCCAGCCGAAAAAATTGGTGCCGATCGAATCCAGCGGCTGGTTGAACAGGCCAGGATCGACATTTGCACCCGGATTGAAGAAATCGACAAACGAACGGATAGTTGCCAGCGGAAGACTGCGGTCGGTCGACGAGTCGATCACGGCTGCATCGACTGCGCCGGGAGCGAGAGCGCCGATCTCTTTGATCTTCGGTTCCGCGTTGAGAAAGGCGACGGTCGGAGCGACGCCGGTGTAATCGCCGATGTCCAGATTGTTGTAGGTGTTGATCCCGTGCGCCACGTAACCATTGACGACGGTGCGCTGCTTCTCGCCGGCGCTGGTCGCCGCGCAGAAAGTGATGGCCAATGCGGCGAGCGATAATTTGAAGATGTTCATCGATGCGTCTCCTGAGTGATTTGTGCCGGTAGCAGGGTGGGTCGACGGAATCATCGTCCTGGGCAGCCGGCGCGACGGGGCGAAAACCGGTTCTGCGGTTCGATCAACGCAACGCCTGTTGTCGGAAACACCACATGGTTGGAGCCGACCACTCCGGCGGGCATCCCGGCGCCGAACGCTTCCGGCGAACCGCCGTACACCTGATTGTCGAAGTGGTAGAAGGCCGAAACGTAGTTGGTGCAGGACTCGCCGTCACAGGACCTGACCGGACAGAACGGCAGTGTCAACTGGGCATGGCCACAACCCTTGCTGTCGGTCAGCAGGACGTTGGGCAGGCCACCGAACGGTCCGACCACGCCTTGTTCAGTGGGTGTGCCGGGGTTGAGCGCGCCAACCTCCCACAGTGTGTAGACCGCGTTCGGAAACGCATCTCGCAGCGTCACCTCTGCGGTGGCGCTGCCGTCGTCGGCGCACTGAACCCGCATCTGTCCGCTTGCCTTGTCCCAGTCGCCGACGGTGGGCGTGCTGTTGTGGCCCTGGGCGTAAAAGGCGATGCCTGCACCCGCCTCATCGAATTCGGCCGGCACCACGCGGTCATCCACCGCCGAGAAGCCGAAGAAGTTGCTGCCGATTTCGCGCAGCGGCCGGCTGAACAAGCCCGGATCGTACTCGACGCCGGGCGCGAAGAAGTCGGTGAACGAACGAATGGTCGCCAACGGCAGACTGCGATCGGTCGCCGCCGTGATGCGCTCGGCGTTGATCTCGCCCGCTGCCAATGCGCCGACCTCAAGAATCTTCGGTTGCGCGTCCAGCCAGGGCACGAGCGGTGTGACACTCGAGTAGTCGACCATGATCTGATCGTTGTAAACGTTGACGCCGTGGGTGATGTAGCCCGCGATGATGATGTCCCTTTCCGGCCCTCCGGCATGCAAGCCCGCGCTCGCCATGGCCAAGGTCGTCAAAACTGCGATCCGGTGGTTTTTTCTGCTCATTGGTCGAACTCCCCTTCGATTGCCGTTACCCCATTGACCCGAAGCGCGACCGCCTCGGGGTGATACCACGCGCCGCACGAGGCTTCGGTCACGAGACCGCACCTTCCTCACGGCGACGCACTTTCTTGCCGGTATGGCTGCGTGGAATGCTTTCGACGAACTCGATCTGATCCGGCAGGCTGGCCGACGAGAAGCGCTGAAGAAGTGCCTTTCGGACTGCCCTCGGCGTCACGCTCGCATCGGCATGGATCAGTGCCCGCGCCACCTGGCCCTTTCGAGGATCCGATGCGGCGTCAACGCGGACATCGATCACTCCGGCAATCGACTGGATGACCAGCTCGATCGCCAACGGGTAGATCTTCTCCCCGCTCTGGACGATGATTTCCTTCATCCGGCCGGCGAAGAAAATCTCGCCGTTGATGCGTTGGTAGATATCGCCGGTGTGCACTTCGTTCGCTGGCCAGTCGGGCATGTGATGTCCACGTTCGACTCCATGGACATAGCCGAGCATCCGTGTCGGCGTCGAGACCACCAGCTCGCCGTGGTCGGTCGGTCGCCCGTCTGCATCGCGCAACTCAAGCAGCACGCCGCGCAGCGGGCGGCCCAGAGGTGCGATGTCGTGATTTTCGAACAGGCCGCGCTCCAGGCGCCACGTGGCAACACGCGGCCCGGCCTCGGTCAGGCCGTAGGTGGCGTAATGCTCGCAGTGTGGGTAGCGGTCCATTATCGAAAGCGCTGTTCTGGCGGTAAGGGCGTCGCCGCCGAAGGTCATCAGCCTGAGAAATGGCGAACAGGTGTTCAACTGTTCGGCGAAGAACGGTGTCAGCCCCAGCACCGATACACGCTGCTGTTCCAGCCACAAGCCGTTGATGGTCGCGGATTTTTCATGTATCGCCACCGAGGCCCCGGTCAGCAGGCTGGCGAGCAGGTTGGCAACCAGTCCGTAGCTGAAATACACCGGCAGTACGCAGCCGACTACGTCACCGGGACGAAGGCCGATCGCCTCGGCGTGAAGGCGGGCGTTGGCGAACACGCTGGACAGGGCATGCATGATCGCCTTGGGTTCGCCGGTGGTTCCCGAGCTGAAGATCGCCAGACCGGCACCGTGCAACGAAGCAAAGCGATCCGTGAGCGGCCGGGCGTTGACGGAGAATCGCACCGCGCAAAGCGTCTCGACCTCGAGCGAAAACACCTCTGCGCCATGCTGGCCCATTCGCGCTTGCGTGAGCAGCGCAGAGGACATGTCCGAGAGCATGAAATGCGGAACGAACTGGGTCACAGTGTCGATGACGCGCTCGGGCGGGTCGTAGGGGTTGCCGACATAGGCGACCGCTCCGCAGCGCATCGTGGCAAGCAGCGCCACCACCGAGTCGATGGAATTGGTCATGCGGATCAATGCCGCGTGTCCGGCAGACAGGCCCATCCGCGAGAGCACACTGGAGAGTTGCTCGACCTCGCCTACCAGTCCACGTCCGTTCAATGAGCGTCGCTGGTCGGTAAGGACGGTGTCTTTCCGGGCTCTCAATTGCGAAAGTAGGGTATCAACGCTATCCATGTTCTTGCTCGCTCCGCGCTGCTGGGTTCGGGGGGCAAACCGATCTCGGTTCGCTGCAGGACGCGCGGATACCGCCGTCGATTACTCCGCCGCCACGCACGTCTTCAGGGAATCAGCGTGCGCCTGGCAGTGGCGCCGGATCGCCGCACTCCTGTCGATGTCACCTTATCGACCCGGACGATCGGCCACTCTCCGCGAACGATCAACCTTTCTCCGGCTTCCGGCCAGCGTGGCGAGCGCGACCGCGACCGCGTCCGGGACCGCTGGAACCGGTGGCGGCCGATGGACCAACAGGGACAGGGGTTCGCCTGCGTCGGCAGGCGCTTTAGCGAGGTGCCGGCGACGGGAGCGATCGGGTGGCGCTCAGATACGGTCGAGTCGATCATTCGACCGAGATGCGCTTCGGTTCGCGGCCGGGCGCGCGGGGAAGGCGCAGGACTGGCGGCGCAGGAGTCTCTGTGGTGCGGGGCGAGCCTGCTTACGATGCGCCGCGATAGCGAGACAGCGGGGGTGGAGCCGGTTCTCGCAGCGCCAATGCCTTGCTGTTGTGCGGCATTGGCCCTGGAGCGCGTGGGACGCGATGCCCTGGCCGGCGCGCCGAAGTCACGCCGTGCGGCACCCGGTGCAGTGCCTGGTATGGAGGCCGTCCATGGCCCTCGCTTTTGGTGTGCCGAACAGGCAGGCCGTCCAACTGCGGCCGGCGCGTTGCGGCAATCAGTCTGCGCGCGGCGGCTGAGTCACGAACGGCGTGAAGTCGAAATTGCCCTGCGCTGCGGTAAATGCGGCTGCGTGAATGTCCACGCCCGCGCCAAACCGCAACGAACAGCCACCAAACACCGAGTAATCCGACTTGTAACCGACGCCAAGGCCGATCAGACGCAGGCCGGCATCGTCGCCAGCGGGATCGGGGAACGGATGGGTCATTTTGAACCGCACCCGGCCGCGCCCGCGCTCGTCAGTGATGATGTGGGAGGTGACCGTTGCCGGGTGCGGCATCTTCTGGATCGGGCTGGGATTGAGGAAACTGGCGCGTGCTGCCACGACGGTGTAAATCGAATTCGGAAGCATGTCGCGACCGACCATCTCGAACTCAGCTGCTGTGTAAGCACCGACGACTGCATCGAAGTCGACCAGTTTGACGGTGAGATCGACATCGGTACGCAACCACTCGCCCAGCGTGATCGGTTCCTGGCGCCGGGTCATGAACGGGTCCTCGCCTGGGCAGCCGTCGGGCGCGCACTCGGCACCATTGCGCAGACTCGGCACAAACTCGTCGCCGGTATCCGCATCGAAGGCGATCTGGTCGCCCTGGAGGCCCCAAATCGGCGCCTGGTGCAGCGGGTAGCTGGGCCGGGTATAGCTGGTGCGTTGGGAGCGGGCAGGGAACAGGTCGGGGCAATTCTCTCCGCGCGTGTGAAAACTGTTGAGGTTGTAGATGGTTTCGCCCTCGCGCGGAATGCGGGGTCCGCCCCCGAACTCGCCGGTGTGCGGGCCGTACGAGTTGGTGTGAACCACGATGTTCAGATCCGGGCTGCCCTCGCTGAGGTCCAGATAGCGTTTGATCCTGTAGGGTGCGCCGAACGGATTGCTGAAATCTTCGCGGCCGGTTGCGTCGAGCGGTGGCACGGTGTGCTTGTCGACCAGGGCCGGCTGATCGAACACCATTTCCACATTACCGTTGGCATCTTCGCGCAGCACGATGCCGACAACGATGAAATCGCCGTTGGCATCGACCAATGCAGACGGCGGCCAGAGCGGTCCTTGGGTGGTCTTGGGAATGTTCACCCGCAACATGGGCGCCTTGCCGCCAGCCTTGGCGCCGTCCATCGCCAGCACTGGAAGGCCGCATGCGCTCAGCGCGAGCAGCGCTGCGGAAACCGCGGTGCAGCCAAACCTGATCATGTTCATTTGGAACTCCTTGTTTGTTTTGGGTCGGGCGTGCCGGCGCGCAGGCTACCCGAGTGAGCGTTGTCGGTTCGTCCGGCGGGCGAATGACAGCGCAACAACCGGTGATCGATATGCGCCGGGTGCACATCGGCCGGAGTTTCCGGGAGGGTGCTGCGTTGCCACAGAAGCCGCATGACGCTCGGCTGCCCTCTGAACGGGATCGGTGGCGTATGGATGTGAAGATTGTCACCATCGATGCGCGTGTAACGCACATGGCAGGTGCCCGACCAGTTCGGGTGCAGCGCATGAATCGGGTAGTGCCTTACCAGGCCTTCGCGGGGTCGATACTCGAAGCTGCCGAAATAACTGAGACAGCCTTCGAAAGCCCTGCGGACCTCATCGTTGGTGCCGCGCAGGAAATCATTGTGCGCAAACCCAGGTCGCTGGGTGTCGATAACGTGTACCGACATGTAACCGTTGGGCAGGTAGATCAGGGCGCCGGACGGCGAATCGCCGTAAACCTCGATCCGCTCGCCCGACTCAGTGGTCACTATGCAGCTGACCACACGCCACACACCCAGAATTTCCGAACGGTCCTCGGTTTCGGGTGTGCAGGGGCCTGCAGATTCAACGGCTGGTCGATCGATTACGCTGCTCACATCCAGATTCCTTCATAGATTTTGCTGCGTGCCCGCACGATCACCGACTCGCCGGCTATTGCCGGCTTGAAGGTCAGTCCGAAGCGGTTGGCTTTGTCGTAGTAGGGAAAGTCCCGCACGCGACCCTCGAAATGGATCGACATGGTTTTCTGTTCGGTCAATGGTCCGGTGGCCCAGACTGCGAAATCCAATACGCAGCCGGGCGGGATGGGGTGGCCGTAGCGCGCGCTGATTTCCTTGAACGCGGTGACCTCGCCCTTCATCGGGCCGGTCATGGCGGTGAACAGCAGGGTGCCGATCTGATTGATGTCCTGAGTCAGATTGGTGCCCGGATACATGGCCGCGTCGGCGAAGTGACCGGCGAACACCGCATCGGTGATTGAAATTCCCCGCACCGCGTGGACCCAGCCGGCTTCGAAATCGTGGTCGGCGATCCAGTCCACGCCAAGTACCGGGTGGGTGTGTCTGAGGTAAGTCTTGCAGCGGGTGTGAGGAATCATGC
Source organism: Lysobacteraceae bacterium (assembly GCA_034376725.1). Lineage (GTDB taxonomy): Bacteria > Pseudomonadota > Gammaproteobacteria > Xanthomonadales > Xanthomonadaceae > UBA11164. Next base: position 43,277 of record JAXMJH010000071.1, read on the forward strand.
CTCGCCCTGTGCCGCTGAGCGTGCCGACGATTTTTTCGTAACTGTAGCTGGTCATTGCGATCGTTCCTCGACACTGATTGAAGCGCTGGATCAAGTCCGGCGACTGGGGTTGGACACCAGCTAGGTGCAGTGCCACAAAGGTGGAGCATTGCCGGGCGATGCCGGGCCGTACCCACCGCAAATATCCGGATCCGGCCGTCGCCCAAGCGAAAGGCCTTGCCTGGCGGGCTTGCCAGTCGCGCTGGATACCCGCCTCGAACCGGGATTCAGCGCGCCACCGGATAACGGGGAAAGGTCAACACGTTGCGGCCCACCCCCTGCACCAGCGTGTCGGTCAACGGAACATTGGCCACGGAAACCGCTGCGAAACCACTTCCCCACTGCTCGTGTTCAAGCTCGCACAACAACGAGACGCTGCCGTCGGCCTGAATCTGCGCCGGGCGGCTGGATTTGAACAGCATCACCAACTCGTCGGCAGACGCACCTTTGCCGATCAGGATGTTGTAGTTGCCATAAAACATCACGCTGCCCGCCGGTGCCACGCTGCCTTCGAACTCGCCGCCCAACGCAATTCCGTCCGGGTCAAGCACCATCAGCACATAACCACCGTCGCGGACCGGCCAGCCCGCAGCGGGGGTGCGCGAGTCGGAAGATGTGTACATGCGGTACTGCCAATCCGGATTGGTCATGAACAACCCAAAGGAAATGCGACCAGCAAGCGCCGGGTCGTCGACCCATACCCCGAAGCGATCCTCGAAGAAGGCTGCGGCCTGTGCAGTAAATTCGGCCAGAGCGGCATCGTCGCGGCCCATGATTTCCCGCTGGAAGAATTCGCCGTCGCAAAACAGCCCCGCACAGCCGGTGACGCCCGGTGCAGGATTGGGCTCGGCCAGATCGAGCACGCCGGCTGCCATCAGCACCATGTAGTGGTCGAACCCTTCGGGCGTCGGCGTCGGCGACATCGCGCTGGCGCTGCCCATCCAACCCAGCGAGATGGCCAGGATCGCGTTCCTGAGGATTTTTTTCGCGTTCATTATCGTTGCTCTCCGTGACGATTGTTCAGTGGCGGTCCGTCGCCCCCACGCACCCGGTTGGGCCGTTTGTCGCGACGGTCGGGTAATCAAAGTAAGGGGCGCGGGCGGGTCGTGTTCGCCTGCAACCGCCAAACTTTGCTTGATTTCGACAACGCTGGCTGGCGCCCAACGGAACACAGACGGGAGCTGCAGCTACGGGCGAGCGGCCCAGAGCACTCAGCTGGGGGGCAGGGCAATCGAAAAACACTGAACGCCGACGGACGCAGGACGCGCCCGCCGGTGTTCAGTCCGGTCCGGTTCTAGACCACTCGCGTAAGTCGTGGCCGGTGCGGGTGACCGATGGCCTCCGCTGACGCTAGCAGTGCCACGTCGGCCTGGACGCCGATGCGTGTCCGTCGCAAATCCGATGGCGTCACGCCAAACCGCCTTTTGAAGCGCTCGCCGAACCGGGATTGAGATTGATAACCGACCCGTTCGGCGATTGCGCCGATCTGCAGATAGGTCTGTTGGAGCAGCGCCAGACCAGCGGCCAGCCGTACCTCCTCCAGCAACTCGCGAAAGCCCGATTTCTCCTCTTGCAGGTGCCGCCGCAGCGAGGACTCGCTGCACCCAAGGCGTGAACAAACGCTCTGCACGTCCCAGGATCGGGCGGGGTCGAGGTTCAGCAGATTGATCACCCGCCGACGCCAGCTGGTGTCATGACCGAGCATCAAATTGCCGATCAGTCCGGCCCGCGCCAGAAGCAATAGCAAGGTCATCTGCCGCTGTTCGGCGATGTGCTCATCGATGCCGTACTGGCGGCTCCACTGCAGCCATTGCAGCAGTTCGGCGATCAGTCCCGGCGGCGCCTGGGCGTGCCAGACAGGGCGTGCTACGCGTTCGCTGTAGTGCGGGCCGTAGATCTGTCTGAACTGCTCCAGCACGGATGCGGAGAAATGCAGAGCCATTCCGTGATAGCTGCTCGACCCTTGGTCGGGGCTGTTGGTGACCCGGAACTGCCTTCCGGCCGGAAGCATGAGCAGCTCCCCCGGTCGTACTGCAAAATTCACGTTATCGATCACCAGATGCTTGCAGCCGGTGATGACCAGCATCATGCACGGAAGGTGTAGCGGCACCGCAGTCAGCCGCTGCGATCGCACGCAACGATAGATGCCCAGGCAGCCGATGTCCTGGCCACAGGCGGTGCGATCCTCCGGGTAGGTAGCAAGCTCGTGTCTCAACTCAGCCAGTAAACCGTCCATAGCCATCTCCTTGTTCCCTCCCAAGGATGATTGGCGCCGATTTTCATCGGCGTCCTCCCGTACCGGAAGCCGGTGAGAGCATTCCGGTGTGTCCACCGATTCCCCCTCGGTGGATATTCCACGCCCGATGATTCGCGGCGCGGTCAATGCCAAATCGACCACCCGTCGAGCCGAGCAGCACGCAGGGGTCAGGCAAAAGCAAACCTTGGCCAGCACACGCTCGTTCGCCCCCGACTCAGTCTGTGATTGCCTCCCCTGCACCCACATGCCCAAACTTTATCCGACCGTCCCAGCCTCGCTCGGGTTCGGCTGAAACGTCGACGGTTGCGACCCTACCCGTCGAGGGTTACCTCCCCGTTACACCTGCTGAGCCGGCAAACCGACCCGGCCCGTCCCACTCTGCGACTGAGCCTATTACAGCAGTCGCCCGACTCGCTGTGATCAGTATTACAAACTCAGCTGGCCCGCAGCTCGGTCCGGAGAGCTGGTCCCGAAAACAGAAAAGGGCCGCCGGAGTACCGGCGGCCCTGAAATCCGGGCTTCCCTGCCCGCATGCGGATTCAGCAGGCTGAAATCAGAACTTGACCGAAGCGCGCACGTACCAGACCTGACCGGGCAGGTCGAAGGTGGAGGCATCAAGCCCGTTGAGCGAGCAGGAGAAGCATAGCGGCGGATCCTTGTCGAAGGCGTTGTTCAGGCCAGCGGTGAAGTCGACGCCACGCAGCATATCCAGTCGATAACCGACCTGGATGTCATGGTACGTCGTCGAGCCCAGCGTGTTGGTGCCTTCGGCATCGTTGCTGCACAGGCCCAGGCCGACGAAGTCGGAGCAATCCTCGGTCAGGCTGTCGATGTGCCGGATCACCCAGGAAGCGGAGAACTGCTTCATCGCCCACTCCAGCGCCAGGTTGGAGGTCCACTCCGGAATCGCGCTGTCGTTGACCTCGACGCCGACGCCGGACGGCTGGCGATTGCCGCCCGCGTCGATCGCCTTGAACGACTCGACGAAGGTGTTCTGCCAGCTCACCCGCAGCTGGCCCCAGCTGTATTCCGGCGAGGTCCAGAACAGGTCGGCATCCCAGCCTTCGGTCTCGATGGTGCCCAGGTTGGTCAGCCGGCTGTTGAGGCCGTTGACCGCGCCGGTCGAGGCCCGGGTGATGCCGCTGCAGAATTCGTCGGCCAGGGTTTGCGCACAGCGGATCAGCTGGGTCTGGGCATCGGGTGCCTGGATGGCGTCGTCGATTTCATGCCGGTACCAAGTGAACTCCAGATCCAGCCGGTCGGCCCAGGAGCTGTTGGTGGCAAAGCCGGGGCTCCAGACGAAACCTGCGGTGTAGCTGTCGGAAGTTTCCGGGTCGAGTGTCGAATTGCCGCCGGTGGTGATCGAGATCTGCGGGTTCGGCTGCTGGAAGCCGCTCGGCACGCCGAGCGCGGCGCAGTTGGCCACCAGTTCGGGGGCAACCGGCGCCGAGCACGGATCGGTGATGGTGGCGTCGAAGCGGCTGTCGGAACCGAACAGCTCGCCGATCGACGGAGCGCGGAAGCCCTCGGCGAACGTGCCGCGAATCAGCAGTTCATCGTTGACCTGCCAGCGCAGACCCACCTTGCTGTTGAAATCGTCGCCCGACGTGGAGATGTCGGTATAGCGGGTGGCCGCGTTGATCTCGAAGCTCTTGGCGAACGGCATATCCGACAGGACCGGAATGTTCAACTCCAGATAGGCCTCGTCGAATTCGATCTTGCCGCTGGTCGGCAGGGCTGGCACGCCGTTCGACTCACCTGCGGTGATCAGCGCGTCGGGACGGAAAAAGCCTTCCTGCTCGCGGTTCTCGTAACCGATGGCGAACGACAGCGGTCCGGCCGGCAGGTCGAACAGATCGCCGGACAGGTTGAAGGTGAACATTTCCAGATCGTTTTCGCTCACGTCGGTGAGCACGGGGCGGATGAATCCGATCATCTCATCGGTGATGGTGCCGGCGCCGCCGAACAGGTTGAGCGGTACGCAGGGCGCGGTGCAGTTTTCGATCGGGCCAAGACCCTGCGCAATGCGGGCGATGTTCAGGCTGCCGAACGTGGTCTGCTTGGCCTCGTTCTCGCCGCGCACGTAGTTGGCATCCCAGAAGAACGTGCGGTTGCCGGCTTCGAAGTCGCCTTCAAGGCCGGTCGCGAAGTAGGTCGTCTCGACGTCCTGCTCAAATACGCGCGGGCCGGTTTCCAGCGGACGGCGGCCGAGCAGGAAGAAGTTCTCGCCCGAGACCAGATCCACGCCGAACGGGTTGAACGGGTTCGATGCCGAAATGGTGATGTTGTCGGCCAGCGGATTGCCGGTACCGGCCGAGGGGCCGAGGAAGATCGGCTCCGGAGCCGCCTGGTTGGTCGACGAACGCTCGGTGTAGGAGAACCGCGAGTACCAGCGGACATTGTCGCTGACATCGAAATTGACCTTGGCAAAGATGTTTTCGCGCTGATTCGGCGTCAACAACAGGTTGAACGGCGAGAAGTTGAAGCGATTGGCGCTGGCGAACGGGATGAAGTCGTTCGGGAAATTGACGCCACCCGGGAAATTGCTGCCGTTCGGTGTGGTGATATCGCAAGTGCCATCGGGGCACAGCGCCGGGTTATTGCCCGGATCGGAGAAGATGAAGCGGCCGCTCGGCGTGCCGGAGCTGCCGAAGGCTACGCCGGTTCCGGGCGCCGGGAAGCGGGACTGCTCGCGCGCGGCGGAGCTGATGCCCTTTTGCTCGACGAAACTGGCCGAAAAGAAGAAATCGATCCGGTCGGCCTGTCCGCCGATGCTGAAATCGTAGCTCTGGGTTTCGCCATTGCCCTGATCGAACTCACCGTACTGCGCATTGATCTGGGCGCCCTGCACGTTGCGCTTGGTGATGATGTTGACCACGCCGCCGATGGCATCCGAACCATAGAGGGTGGAGGCGCCGTCTTCCAGCACTTCGATGCGATCGACGGCAGCCATCGGGATGGTGTTCAGGTCGACCGCCGTACCCACGCCCGAGGCCGAGCTTTCACTCACCCAGCGCACACCGTCGACCAACACCAGGACCCGCTTTGCGCCCAAGTGGCGCAGATCCACAGTGGTGGATCCGGCGCCCACGCCGCCGCCATCGGGCGGAAAGCCGAAATTGCCGGACGAATTGAACTTGGTATTCAGTCCCGAGCCGGAAGCCGTGAGCTGCTGCAATACGTCACCGATCGAGGTCAGGCCGGAGCGGTCGATCTGCTCGCGGCTGACCACCTGCACCGGCGCGAGTCCCTCGAGTTCGGCGCGCTTGATGCGCGAGCCGGTGACCTCGATTCGGTCGAGTGTCGCCGCCGAATCCTGGTCCTGGGCAACAACAACGCTGCTGATGGGTATCAGACTGGCCATCAGGGCCACGCGTACGGCCACACTGAGTGGCGAAAGGCGCTTGTTCACTGGGGTTCCTCCTTGCTTTGTCCGCCGGAACGACTCCGGCGTTAACGATAATGTAACGCCGAATTGTTGACTGTGTCAGTTTTGTGAAAGTTCCAGGCGCAAGGTGATCGGCCTGCCCTTGGAGGTCAGAGGATCAGCGAGATCCCGATCAGGGCCAGAAACCCGGCGAAAACCCGTTTCAGGGCCGGTCCGCTGATCCAGTGCGCCAGTCTCACCCCGAATGGCGCGGTAACCACCGATGCCAGCGCCACGCCGATCGCCGCCGGCACGAAAACATAGCCGATCGAACCGGCGGGCAGGCCCTCCTGCGGCCCCAGCAGCGCGTAGCCGGCCGCGCTGGCCAGCGCGATGAATACACCGCAGGCGCTCGAAGTGCCGACCGCCCGGACCGGCGCACTGCCCAGCCAGATCAGCAGGGGCACGGTCATGCTGCCGCCGCCGATGCCGACCAAGGCGGAAACTCCGCCGATGCCGGTCCCAGCCAGGGTCAGGCCGGGACCGCTGACTTCGCCAGCATCGGCCGGACGCGCCCTGACCTGTCCGAAGGTGAGCTGGGCCGCCGCCAGAAAACAGTAGATCGCCACGCTCCAGCGCAGCACCTCGCCCGACAGGGCCACCGCCAGCATGCTGCCAAGCCCGGCACCGACCAGCAGGCCCGGGACCAGCCAGCGCACGCTTACCCAGGCCACGCTGCCGCGCCGATGGTGCGAGCGGGCCGAAGACAGACCGGTCACCACGATGCTGGCCAGCGAGGTTGCCAGCGCGACATGCATGGCCGCTTCCTGCGGCACGCCTTGCGTTGGCAGCAGCCAGGCCAGCGCAGCCACCAGCACCAACCCCCCGCCAACGCCGAGCAGGCCAGCGAGTATCCCGGCGACCGCGCCCAGCAGCAGATAAATCAACACAGCGCTCACGGGCGCGGCGCCCGCGGTACTGCTACGCCAGCACGCTGGAATTCAACAAGCATGGTCTAGACTCCTCGTCATGATTCCGGCATTTGTTTTTGCGCGCGGTGGGCTGCTGATTATGGCAGTCCTGCTGGCCCTGGCCGCTACACCGGCCTGGGCCGAGGACGGCCCGCTGGATGCGCGTCGGACGCAGTTTCGATCGGCTCTGGAAGCCGCCGAGCGCGGCACCGATGCGGATTTTCGGCGCCAGCGCGCGGCGCTGGCCGACCACCCACTGGCCGGCTGGCTGGATTACGCGCATCTGCGACGGCGGATCGACAAGGCCGAGGCCAGCGAGGTCGAGGCCTTCATGGCCCGGCATCACGGCCAGCCCGCCGCCGATCTGCTGCGCGAGGCCTGGTTGAACGCGCTGCTCAAGCGCCGCGACTGGGGTTTGTTCGAACAGCACTATGTACCGAGCACGCGCTTGGAGATGCGCTGTGGCCATGCCCTGGCGCGGCTGCGTACCGGCAACCTGGACGAAGACTGGTTCGCCGAAGTGCAGGCGCTCTGGCGCAACGGACAATCGCTGCCCAACGACTGCGACTTGCCGTTCGCCGAGTTTCAGGCGCGCGGGCGGCTGACCGACGCCCTGCGCTGGGAGCGCATCGAACTGGCGGCGCAAGCCAGCCAGCCGGGCCTGATGCGATTCCTGGCGCGCGCCTTGCCGGCGTCGGATCGGCAGTTGGCGGAACGCTACGCGGCGTTCGTGGACGCGCCGACACCGGACGTAAACGCGTGGCCAAAGGACGCGCGCAGCCGCCGGATTGCCGTCCTCGGGTTGACCCGGCTGGCCGGGCGCGACCCGGGCGCCGCCGAAGCGCTGCTTGCCTTGATCGAGCGTCCGTTGGCGTTGGGCGAAGCCGAACTCGGACCGATCCGCTACCAGATCGCGCTGTGGAGCGCGGCCAGCTACCTGCCGGACAGTGCGCGTCGCCTCGCAGCGGTGCCGACCCCGTTCTACGATGACCGCCTGCACCGCTGGCGGCTGCGCGAAGCGCTGGCCCGTGGCGATGATTCCGCCGCACTGGCCGCCATCGCTGCGGTCGACCCAGCCGAGCGCAACACGGGCTCACGCTGGCGGTATTTCGAGGCGCGTCTACGCGAACGCGCCGGGCAAGCCGATTTGGCACGCGAGCTGTACACCGCGGCCGCCCGGCACGCCGATTTCCATGGTTTCATGGCCGCCGACCGTGTGGGTCTGCCGTATGCCCTGTGCCCGTTGCGGCCCGACTCGAACCCTGAACTGCGCGCCCGCATGGCCAGCCATCCGGACCTGGTGCGGGCCATCGAGCTGTTCCGGCTGGACCGGCCCGGCTGGGCCGAACGGGAGTGGCGCGCACTGCTGGCCGGCCTGTCCGACGCCGAACGCATCGAGGCCGTGCGCCGCGCCCGCGCCGCCAACTGGCACGACCGGGCACTGTTCGGCCTGGGCGAGCAGCCCGAGGAACTGCGCTACTACCGCCTGCGCTTTCCGCTGCCCATGGCGCGCACAGTGCGAAGCGAAGCGGACAAGAACCGGATCGACCCGGCCTGGCTGGCCGCCCAGATCCGCGCCGAGAGTGCGTGGATGCGTCAGGCCCGCTCCCCGGCCGACGCGCGTGGCCTGATGCAGCTGCTGCCGGCCACCGGGCAGGCCACGGCACGCGCGCTCGGCCTGCCCTGGCCCGGAGCCCAGGCGCTGTATCGCCCGGTTTTCAATATCACGCTGGGCAGCGCCTATCTGCGCCGGCAGCTCGACGATTTCGGCGGGCAGCCGCATCTGGCCATCGCCGCCTACAACGCCGGTCCGACGCCGGTGAACCGCTGGCGCGCGCAGCGCCCGGACCTGGACGCCGACTTTTTCATCGAAACCATCCCGTTCCACGAAACCCGCGACTATGTGGCGCGGGTGCTGGCATTCAGTGTGATCTACGATTGGCGGCTGCACGGCCGGGCTGTCCCGCTGAGCGATCGACTGGCCGGCGCCGCCACCCGCTCGCCCACTCGCGCTATTGTTTGCCCTGCCTCCGCAACCGAATCGACACCATGAAAACACTCGATATCGTCGTACTCGGCGGCACCGGATTCGTCGGCCGCCAACTGGTCGCGGCACTGGCTGCCGACGGCCATCGCATCACCGTGCCGACCCGCCGTCGGGCCGCGCATCCCGATGTGCTTTTCCCGCCATCGGTCGCCGTGGTCGAATTCGACATCTACCGGGCCGACGCACTGGCCGAATTGCTGCGCGGCAAGCACGCGGCGATCAATCTGGTCGGCATCCTCAATGAGCGCGGCGACTCCGGTCGCGGCTTCGAGCGCGCCCACGTCGAGTTGACCCGCCTGTTGATCGAGGCCTGTCGGGCCAGCGGCGTGAAGCGCTTGCTGCAGATGAGTGCGCTCAATGCCGGTCGCGGCACCAGCCACTACCTGCGCACAAGAGGCGAAGCCGAGTCGTCGGTGAAATTTTCCGGGCTGGACTGGACGCTGTTCCAACCCTCGGTGATCTTCGGCCGGGGCGACGGCTTGTTCTGCCGGTTCGCCAGCCTGCTCAAGGTGGCGCCGGTGCTGCCGATCGCCGGCGGCAACGTGAAGTTCGCCCCGGTCTGCGTGGGCGATGTGGTCGAGGCGTTCCGCCGGGCCCTGACCAACCCGCAAACCATCGGCCAGACCTATGAGCTGTACGGGCCGGATGTGCTGCCGCTCAAGCGCATCGTGCGCATGACGGCCGCTGCGCTCGGCCTGAAGCGCTGGGTGATTCCGCTGCCCGATGCACTCGGTCGCCTCCAGGCCGAAGTGGGCGAATGGCTGCCCGGCAAGCCGATCAGCCGCGACAATTTCCGCTCGCTCAAGCTCGACTCCGTCGGCGGCGTCGATGGCCTGCACCGGCTGGGTATCGAGCGGACACCCGTCGCAGCTGTGCTGCCCGACATCCTGGGTCAACGACAGACCCAGCAGCAGCGGCTGAACCGCTACCGGACAGGCAGATGAAGGCCTATCTGGTCGGCGGCGCCGTGCGCGACCGGCTGCTCGGCCGGGTCGGCGGGGACCGCGACTGGGTGGTGGTGGGCAGCACGCCGGAACAGATGCTGACGCTCGGCTACAAGCCGGTCGGCCGGGATTTTCCGGTTTTCCTGCACCCCGAGAGCAACGAGGAATATGCCCTGGCCCGGACCGAGCGCAAGGCCGGGCGCGGCTATCGCGGCTTCGTGGTCGATGCCGATCCGTCGGTGACGCTGGAGGAGGATCTGGCCCGGCGCGATCTCACCATCAACGCCATCGCCGAGACCGCAGACGGCAGCCTGATCGACCCGTTTGGCGGCGCCGCAGACATCGCCGCGCGGGTGCTGCGTCACGTTTCCGATGCCTTTGCCGAAGACCCGGTGCGGCTGCTGCGCCTGGCGCGGTTTGCCGCCCGCTTCGCGCCGCTGGGGTTTTCGGTCGCACCTGAGACGCTGGCGCTTGGGCGGGCCATGGTCGCGCGCGGCGAGATCGACCATCTGGTGCCCGAGCGGGTCTGGCAGGAACTGCGCAAGGCCCTCGGCGAGCAGCAGCCATCGGCATTCTTGCGGGTGCTGCGCGACTGCCAGGCGCTGGATCGGATACTGCCCGAGGTGGATGCGCTGTACGGCGTGCCGCAGCCGCCCGAGCACCATCCGGAGGTGGATACCGGCCTGCACGCGGAGCAGGTGCTCGACGCCGCCGCGCGCATCGCGCCAGGCGATGCACTGATCGGCTTCGCCGCATTGGTTCACGACCTGGGCAAGGCGCTCACCCCGAAACACGAACTGCCCCGGCACGTCGGCCACGAGCACAGCGGGCTGGCCGCCATCGAGACGGTCTGCGCGCGCCTCAAAGTGCCGGGCGACTACCGCGAACTGGCGCTGATCGCCTGCCGCGAGCATCTGAACGTGCATCGGCTGGCCGAGCTGCGCCCGGCCACCGCGCACGATCTGATCGTTCGCTGCGACGGCCTGCGTCGTCCCGAGCGCATCGCTCAGCTGGCGCTGGTCTGTCAGGCCGATGCCCAGGGTCGGCTGGGGCGAGAGACTGCGGCCTACCCGCCCGCGGCCCGGCTGCTGGCTGCCCAGCGCGCGATGCTGGTGGTCAGCACGGCCGATATCGACACCGCCGGACTGACCGGCCCCGGCATCGGCGAACGCCTGCGCCAGGCGCGCATCGACGCCGTACGCAGCGCGCTGGACTGAATCGACGCGCGGGTCCGGGCGCTGGTCGCCGGCCTGAACCATGCGGGCGTCATGCCGGAACCGGCCATGCCCGCCACCAGCGTTCAGAATTTCCTGCGGGTGGCGGCGCTCAACGCGCAAGCGTCGCTCAATGCCTCAGTCGCCGCTAAAAGGCTCAGGCGTCGCTCAAAACCCCAGGCGTTGCTCCAGACGCAGCAGCCAGCCGGCGGCCGGCGTACGGGCAACGATCAATCCGGCCAGCACGCCGGCGGTGTTGGCCAGCGCATCGCGTACTTCAAACATCCGCGTGCTGGTCAGCGCGCCCTGGGCGAACTCCAGCGCCAGACCGAGTGCCGCCAGCAGCAGCGCGATGACGATCAGGACCCGACCGGCGAACACCTGTACCGCGCAGGCCATCAGCCCGAAGTAGGCCAGGAAGTGCCCCAGCTTGTCGCTGCCTGGGGCGCTGGGCAGCGGGGGCGGCGGCAGCAGGGAAACCGCGATCACCGCCAGCACCGCCAGCAGCCAAAGCGACAGCCAGACGCGCGGCCAGCGCAGCGGGCGTCTCACAGTCGGTGGCTCAGGTCGCCGAGGGCGAAGGCCGGCGAAAAATCGACATCCCGCTCGAACCCGATCGCCTGAAACCGCTCGCCCATCTCGCCCGGCAAGGTGAGCCGCTTGACCTCGAGCGCGCGCTGGTAGTGGTCGGCTTCGGACAGCGTTTGCATCGCCGTCAGCTGTCCGGCCAGACCGTTGCCGATCAGAAAGCTGGCCTGCGAGCAGTAGCCGGAGAAATCGAATCCCGCCCCGACGCCGGCCTCTGCCAGCGCGGTGAAATCGACGAAGGCGGTCACGTCCTGCAGGCCCGGCATGAAAAACGGATCGCCGTGGGCCCGATGCCGGTAGTGGCAGACCAGGGTGCCCTGGTCGCGCTCGGGCAGATAGAACTCGCTGCGCGGATAGCCGTAGTCGACGAACAGCATGGCGCCGCGGCGCAGGCCACCGGCAACCGCCTGAATCCAGTACGGCAGCTGCGGCAGCACCTCCGAGCGGTAACCCTCGCCGAAAGGCCGCCCCAGGGCGCGCTCCAGATGTCGGACTGCGGCGCTCAGCAGCGCATCCGCCATGCGGCTGGTGCTGGTCAGGCGGGCATCGTCATCGAGCGCTACGTGTTCCTCATGGACCTCGCCTCCGCGAATGACAAAGCGCGGCGTCGGCAGCGCGTCGATCACCTCGTTGGCGAACAGCACGCCATGCCAGTCGTGCTGGATCGGGCCATCGAGCCAGCGGACCCGCCGATACAGGTGCTCGGGCAGTTGCTGCAAACGCGCCTGCTGGCGCTCGCGCAGATCGGCGCTCGGTTCCAGCAGGGCGTAGCTGCCGGGCAGCGCATCGCGTTCGGCGAACCGGCGCAGCGCGGCCTCGGCAAACGCCCCGCTGCCGCCACCGAGCTCGAAAAACACCGCATCCGGGCCAAGCTGGGACAGCACCGGCGTCACCGCATCGGCGACCGCAGTGGCGAACACCGAACCGAGCTCGGGCGAGGTCACGAAGTCGCCTTCGGCGCCGAACTTGCGCGCGCCGGCGCTGTAGTAACCAAGGCCCGGCGCGTAAAGACACAGCTCCATGTAGCGGGAAAACGGAATCGGCCCGTGGGCGAGGATCTCGTTGCGGATCAGCTCGGCCAACCGGGCGCTGTGTCGGGTGGCTTCGGTATCGGGTTCTGGCAGGGTATGGTGGGTCATCATGGCGTCTTGGCGCGGCAGCGTTCAGGATACCGGCTCGGACCGCACACGTAATCCTGTCATGGCACAGCACCCGCCCATCGCCCTCATCACCGGCAGCGCCAGGCGCGTGGGCGCCGTCATCGCCCGACGCCTGCATGCCGCCGGCTTCGATCTCGCGCTGCACTACCACCGGTCGGAAACCGAGATGAACGCGCTGCGCGCCGATCTGGAAGCGCTGCGGCCCGGCTCCACGGCCGCCTTCCGCGCCGATCTGGGCGACAGCGACGCGCTGCCCGCCCTGGTCGACGCCGTGCTGACGCGGTTCGGTCGACTGGATGCGCTGGTCAACAACGCCTCGGGCTACTACGCCACGCCGATCGGCAGCATCACCGCCAAGGATTGGGACGAGCTGTTCGCCGCCAATGCCAGGGCGCCGCTGTTCCTGTCGCAGGCGGCGGCCCCGGCGTTGACCGCCAGTGGTGGCTGCATCGTCAACATCGTCGACATCTACGGCGAACGCCCGCTGCCCCGGCACACCGTCTACTGCATGGCGAAGGCCGCGCTGGCCATGCTCACCCACGCGCTGGCCGGCGAGCTGGGCCCCGGGGTGCGGGTCAACGGCGTGGCGCCGGGCAATGTGCTGTGGTCGGAAAACTTTGCCAAGGCCGAAACCGAGGCCATCGTGCGCGAGCGCACCGCGCTCCAGCGCCAGGGCAGCCCCGAAGATATCGCCGAGGCGGTACGCTGGCTGATCGTCGATGCCGGTTACGTCACCGGCCAGATCATCCGGGTCGACGGCGGCCGTACGCTGTTCATCTGAACGGCGCGGCGCCAAGCCACGATCACCTGAAGTCCCGGCGCGGTAGTATCCGGCCCTGATCCGGCGGCCCTGATCCCGCGGCCGTGGGCGGCCCGCTCATCCGAAACTCGAAAGGACGTTGCACGGCGATGACGCACTCCCGATGGTTCCCGGTCGTTCGCATACTGCTGTTCGCCCTGCTCGGCGGCGGACTGTTCGCGCTCGGCTTCATGGCCGGGCGGGATCGCAGTGCTTCGTCGGTCGAGCGGGCGGCTGTCCCAGCTGCTGCACCCCCCGCCGTCGCGGCACCGCGACCCACCCGGCTGCATCCGCCGCTGGTCGCGGCGCATTATTTCGGCCGGCAGTGGCCAAAGAATTTCATCGCCGGCTTTCGCCGCGAACATGTCGACGCGGATTTCGCCGCCCTGCGTGCCGACGGCTTCAATGCCGTGGTCTTGCTGGTGTCCTGGGGCGATTTCCAGCCGGTGTTCGAGCCCTGCTGCCAGTACGACGAGCGCGCCTTCGAGCGTCTGGGTTTCCTGATCGACCGGGCCGAAGCGGCGGGCCTGGAGGTGCTGCTCCGGGTTGGCTACGGCTGGTATTTCCATCCAGCCGGTGGCGATGTGTTCGAGCGCATTCATCGGGTGATGAACGATGCGACGGCGCGGCAGGCGTTCTTCGCCCTGCTCGACCGCCTGGCGAGCGAATTCGGCTCGCGCCCACACCTGCGGATGAGCTTTTTGTCCTGGGAAGACCTGTGGCTGAGGCGGATCGACGAAGCGGCCCGGCCCGATTACGTCGCCTTCCTGTCCAGCCTGGCGGCCGACGATCCGCTGCGCGCCGAGCTGCCGGCCGATGGCCAGCTGCCTGCCGCCGATGGCCCTCATGCCGCGGTGTTTCACCGCTACTGGGACTGGCTGCTCACCGAGCGGCTGATGCGCGAAGCCAGCACGCGCCTGTCGCCGCTGAGCCTGGAAGCGCGCATCGACCGCGACCCGCTGCCGATCATCCGACCCGATGGCGGCACCGACTATCGCTGGCTGGGCCACGAGACCAGCTACCGCCCACCCGGTGCCGATGTCATGACGCTGTACTGGGCTCCCTATTGGGGGGCCGAGAATCGTGGCGAGACGCTCGACGCCGAGCGCGCCGCCACCCTGTTCTCGGCGCTGTTGGCCGAAGCCCGACAGCACAGTGGCGGACGGCCGCTGTTCGTCGATCAGCTAAACGTGGTCGACAACACCCTTGGGCACGACCATAACGCCGTGCTGGCGACCAGGGCGCTGCCGGAATTCATGCGCCGCGCCGGCTGCGCGCTGAAGGTCAACGGCGCGCTCGGCTACGGCTACTGGACCGTGCACGACTACGCCGAAAGCCCGCTGTACAACCCGGCCTTCGGCTACGGACTGGACGGCTGGCAGCTGCGCACCGCCGACGGCAACGGTGACGCCAGTGCCCGGCTGATCGCCAACGCGCTGGGCGACAACCGGCTCGACCTGCGCGCCGGCGACACGCTCTCGCAGATCATCCCCCCCAGTCGCGGCCGCTTGCCC
>JAXMJH010000072.1:0-4299 GCA_034376725.1 Lysobacteraceae bacterium
TTGGTTACGTTCTCTTGGACAAGCAAGAGAAAGTAACTTGCTGCCCGCAGGGCAGTGAAAGCCTTTGGCTTTGGCTTTGGCTTTGGCTTTGGCGGCCACATCGACCAGCCGGCAAACGCGCTGGCCTGCGCCAAAGTCGAAATCGCGCGGCGTCGATGGTGGCCGCAAACCAGGCCGGCGCATGCAGCGTCGGCGGCAATATCGACCCGCTCAGCCGGTCAACGCAGCCTTGACCAGCCTGGAAACCACGCCCATGTCGGCTTGCCCGGCCAGCCTTGGCTTGAGGATCGCCATCACCTTGCCGATATCCTGCGCGCTGGCGGCGCCCGACTCGGCGATCGCGGCAGCGACGGCGGCGGCGACCTCGGCCTCGCTCAACTGGGCCGGCAGATAGGCCTGAATCACGCCGATCTCGTAGCGCTCGACGGCAGCGAGATCCTCGCGATTGGCCGCTTCGTACTGACTGACCGAGTCCTTGCGCTGCTTGAGCATCTTTTCCATCGCCGCCAGCACCTGACTGTCGTCGAGTTCGATGCGCTCATCCACCTCGCGCTGCTTGATGGCCGCGTTGATCAGGCGGATCACCCCGAGCCGGTCCTTCTCGCCGGCCTTCATGGCGGTTTTCATGTCTTCGATCAGGCGGGCTTTGAGGCTCATGACGGGATTCCAGGTCGACGCGCCCCACGGGACGCAAGCAAACAGAAATGCAAAAAGCCGGCAACGCCCTAGGCGGCCGGCTTTCCGGTGCGTTGCGGCGGTGCGGCTGGCGCGGAACCGATCGGCCGGATGAGCCGATCGGACCGGTGCCAGACCGGACTCAGTAGAGCCGCTGGCGCTTGGTGACGTCGCGGCCGGCGCGACGCAGATGGCGCTTGACGGCCGCAGCGCGCTTGCGCTTGCGCTCCTGGGTCGGCTTCTCGTAGAACTCGCGCTTGCGGGTTTCAGCCAGGATGCCGGCTTTCTCGCAGGTGCGCTTGAAGCGACGCAGGGCGAACTCGAACGGCTCGTTTTCGCGGACTTTGACGTTGGGCATAAGGATTCTCTAGCGGTTTTCGGCCCGACACCGCCGGGCGAGCCGTATATGATACCGGGGCGTCGATGCGGCGCGCAAGCACTACCCCGAAGGCCATGATTGTACTGGGCATCGAAACGTCCTGCGATGAAACCGGCGTGGCGGTCTACGACACCGCCGTCGGCCTGCGCGCGCAGGCGCTGTACAGCCAGATCGCCCTGCACGCCGAGTACGGCGGCGTGGTGCCCGAGCTGGCCAGCCGCGATCACGTGCGCAAGCTGCTGCCGCTGATCCGCCAGACCCTGGCCGAGGCCGGGCTGGGCGTTGCCGACCTCGACGGCGTTGCCTACACCGCCGGTCCCGGGCTGATCGGCGCGCTGCTGGTCGGCGCGGCCACCGGCCGGGCGCTGGCCTGGTCGCGCGACATTCCCGCCATCGGCGTACACCACATGGAAGGCCATCTGCTGGCTCCGCTGCTCGACCCCGATCCGCCCGAGCCGCCGTTCGTGGCGCTGCTGGTGTCCGGTGGCCACACCCAGCTGATGGCGGTCGAGGCGGTCGGCGACTACCGCCTGCTGGGCGAAACGCTCGACGATGCCGCCGGAGAAGCGTTCGACAAGACCGCCAAGCTGATGGGCCTGCCCTATCCCGGCGGACCGCAGCTGGCCAGCCTGGCCCGGCACGGCCGGGTCGGCGCATACGCCTTTTCCCGGCCGATGACCGATCGGCCCGGCCTGGACTTCAGTTTCTCCGGTCTCAAGACCCAGGTGCTGCTGGCCTGGAATGCCTCGGATCGATCCGATCAGACCCGCGCCGACATCGCCCGCGGTTTCGAAGATGCCGTGGTCGACACCCTGGCGATCAAATGCCAGCGGGCGCTGTCGCAGACCGGCCACCGCACCTTGATCGTCGCCGGCGGCGTCGGCGCCAACACGCGCCTGCGCGAACGCCTGTCCGCGATGGCCGGGAAGCTCGGCGCACGCGCCTGCTTTCCGCCGCCAGAACTGTGCACCGACAACGGCGCGATGATCGCCTTCGCCGGCGTCCTGCGCCTGCAGGCAGGCCAGCACGAATCGGCGGAGATCACCGTCCAGCCGCGCTGGCCGATGACTGGGTTGGCTGAGGTGCCGGGAATGGGGAATCGGGAGTCGGGAATCGGGGGTTTGTGACCCGCGGCCTCCGCAGCATGACCTCACATCCCCCGCCCCCCTCCAAACCCCATTCCCCATTCCCGGCACCTCATGGACACCGTCTTCATCCAATCGCTGCGCATCGACACGGTCATCGGCATCCATGCGTTCGAGCGCAACATCCGCCAGACCGTGATCCTCGACCTTGAGCTGGGGTTCGACACTCGGGTGCCGGCGGCCAGCGACGACATTGCCGATACGCTGGATTACCAGCGGATTTCCGAGCGGCTGAGCGAGTACGTTTCCGGCACCGATTTCGGTCTGGTCGAGACCCTGGCCGAGCGCTGCGCGGAGCTCCTGATGCGCGAGTTCGGCGTGCGCTGGCTGCGCCTGCGGGTGGGCAAACCTGGCGCGCTGAAGGCGGCGGATTCGGTGGGTGTGGTCATCGAGCGCGGGGCAGCGGGGTAGCCCTTTGCCGGGTTTCGCTCGGCCGGGTCAGGGGTCGTTTTCGTCGATGCCTTTAAACTATTGGCCATGGATGCGATGAATGCGTTGCTGGAAACCCTCTCGGAGCACCCCTGGCTGGCCACGTTGAGCGCTTTGCTGGCGCTGGTGGCCGCGGCCTGGCTGGTCGACTGGATCACCCGGCATGTACTGGTGCGGGTGATCTCGCGTCTGGTGCGGGCGACGCCGACCCAGTGGGACGATGCTCTCCTGGCGCGGGGCGTGATCAATCGGCTCGCCCACATCACGCCTGCGCTGGTCGTCTATTTCGGTATCTTTGCGCTGCCGGGGATTGCCGAGGCGGCGGCTCAGGTCGTACGCAATACCGCTGCCGCCTACATCGTGCTGACCCTGGCGCAGGCGATCAGCGCGCTGCTCAGCGGCTTTGACGATATCTACCGGACGCGCAATCCCGAGCGGGCGCGCAACCGGCCGATCAAGGGCTACATCCAGGTCGCCAAGATCGTGCTGTTCGTGATGGCCGGCATTCTGATCGTCGCCACCCTGATCGAGCGCTCGCCGCTGCTGCTGCTGTCCGGTTTTGGCGCCATGACCGCCGTGCTGCTGCTGGTGTTCAAGGACACCATTCTGGGCCTGGTGGCCAGCGTGCAGCTGTCGAGCAACGACATGGTGCGGGTCGGCGACTGGATCGAGATGCCCAAGTACGGCGCCGATGGCGACGTGATCGACGTGGCCCTGCACACGGTGAAGGTGCAGAACTGGGACAAGACCATCACCACCATTCCCAGCCATGCGCTGATTGCCGACAGTTTCCGTAACTGGCGCGGCATGAGCGAATCCGGCGGGCGGCGGATCAAGCGCGCGCTGCACATCGACCAGAGCTCCATCCACCACCTGGACGACGACCGGCGCGAGGCGCTGGAGCGGTTCGTCCTGCTGCGACAGTATCTGGCCAGCAAGCGCGAGCAGTTGGCGGAATGCAATCGCCAGCGCGAGGGCGAAGCGCCGGTGAATCTGCGCCGGCTGACCAATGTCGGCAGCTTCCGCGCCTACGCCGAGGCCTATCTCCGGGCCCACCCGAAGATCCATCAGGACATGACCCTGCTGGTGCGCCAGCTGCCGCCCGGTCCGCAGGGTCTGCCGATAGAGCTCTACTGCTTCACCAACACAACCGCCTGGGGCGATTACGAGGGCATCCAGTCGGACATCTTCGATCACCTGCTGGCGATCGCGCCGGAATTCGGCCTCACGGTATTTCAGCAACCCTCCGGCGGCGACATCCAGCGCGCGGCCCAGGCCATCGCCGAACTCGCTCAGCGCGCCTGAATCGGCGTTTCCGGCGCGTCGCAGGCATCCGGCCCGCCGCGCGCATAGGCCGCATTGAGCGTGCGCAGCGGATCGCGCAGCGCCAGCGGCTGGCCGTCGCGGCCGTACACGCCGCCGGTCTGCACGTGATCGAACAGCAGCACGTTGCCGAGCAGAAGAGCGCCGTCGGTCAGGGTCAGGTTCAGGGTCAGCCGATCCTCGCCCGGAACCGGTGCGATATCGGCGCAGGCCTCGCCAGCATGGCCCGGCGCCAGCTCCAGCCCGACGGCCGGGCCGCCGGCATCGGCCGACAGCCGGGCGCCGCTGTCCGAATGCGCCACGATGCAGACCTGGCTGGCCAGCGGCCGGTTGCGGTCGGGCAAGCGG
>JAXMJH010000073.1:0-22395 GCA_034376725.1 Lysobacteraceae bacterium
GAGGCAAGACGCCTGCACATGGGAAGGTGGCGCCGGATGTTGCGCGAAGTGCGGCGCGAATGCGCACGCACTGCACGCGCGACGACACCGTGACGACCAGCGGAACGACATACCGGATGGCACGATGAGATGCACGGGAACGTGCAGCGAATCGACGGCCATCATGGGCGTGTCTCCAGCCAGACCGGATGCGCAAGACCGATCACCGTAGAAGCCGCAATCGGCCCAAAGTAGCGGCTGTCGAACGACGCCGGATTGGTCACGCTCAACAGGAACAGTTCGCCAGATGCAAGACGGCGGCACTGCTGCCAGGATGGCAGCGGTCGGCCCAGTCGGTCGGCCGGCAGCACGGCGGCCGCAGGCACGCCGTCGATGCGAACGATACCGCCAGCGATGCATACCTCCTGCGGTGATACGGCGCCCACTCGCTTGAGCAGCGGAACGCGCGTCGGTAGATAGCCGCGCTGCGCAGCGAGTGCGGCGGCTTCGGTCGGCAGTGGTACAAGGACGATGCTGTCCACGGACAACGGACGTGGCAGCGAGGCGGCCCGATGGCTGAACGGTTCGATGCGATACCAGCCGACCGCCACACTGTCGGACGGGTTGTAGGTCAGGCGCGGCAGCGGCGACACGAATGCGGCCCAGGCCAGCGCAGCGATGCCGGCAGCGGCGAAGCCCGTCAGCGCGATGCGAGCTCGCAGGCGCGAACGAGGGTGCGGTGCGATGCTGGATGTGGAAAGCGTCGTCATGGCAATGTCCTCCCGGCCAGCCAAGCCGCATGTCGCTCGGCGGTGTATTCGGGTAGTGGCAAGCGCGCAGCGAGCCGGTTGCCGAGCGTGCGCCAGTACGCGGGTGACACGTCGGCTGGCGCAATGCTCAGTGCCTCGATGGCGTCGAGCTGCGCAAACACAGCGCGGACGGCAGGTTCGCCTTCGGCGTGCAGCAGCAACCGCGCGCCGGGCAGCACGCCGGGGATGCGCTGCGCCGCATCCAGCGACGTGCAAGCCTGCATCACCATGAGTTCCCAACGGATCGTGCCGTAGTCATTGGCCTGCCACCGGATGCGGCAAAACACGGCCCCCGACAGGAACACCGCGACACGGCGCCAGTGGTCAAGCCGGACGATGCGTGACGGTTCGCCGAAGCGCAGATAGAGGTCGATGCGCCGTTCGACGTAGGCGAGCGACACGCGGGTCAACGGCACGGTGCCGGCCCGTCTGGCGAGCATCGCGAGCGAAGACGGATTTGTGTTGGTCGTGGCGGCCGTGACCGTCGAAGGTTGTACGTTCATTGGGAGTTCTCCGGAAACTCGCGTTCCAGCAGTGCGCGCAGCAGTTCGGCCACCGTCACGCCACGCGTGAAGGCGGACACCTTGATGCGCGCCCGCATGGCGGGCGTGATGTCGAGGGTCAGGCGCGCGGTGTAGAGGTCGCCCTTTTGCAAAGCGTCGGCGTCGCCCTGGCGAATCCACGCCTCAGCGTGGGGATTCGCTGGCGGACGTGCGCCGATGCCGATGCGTTTGCCGCGCGTATTCTTCATGTCGGCCACCGCAGCAGTTCGTCGGTGAGTGCGGCGATCTCACGCGCAGCGGCGCTCTCGGGCGCCGTCTCGCGTGCGAGCCGTCCGGCAGCCACGCTATCGGCGAAGACGATGCGTTGATGCACTTCCGAGCGCAGTGCTGGCAGCGGTTGTTCGGCCAGCGACTGCCGCGCCTCCCGGCCGATGATGGTGGTGCTGACGCGCCGGTTGATGACGAAGGCCGCGCGCAGCGCAGGTCGGAACACTTGCGCTTCGCGTATCAACGCCACCATCTCGGCGCTGGCCCACAGGTCGTAGGGACTGGGCTGCACCGGGATCAGCACGCGCTCGGCCGCCAGCAGCGCGGAGCGCGCCAAGGCGGCGATACGAGGTGGTCCGTCAATGATGACGTGATCGGCCCGCCTGGCGAGTTCTGGGGCCTCCTGGTGCAGCGTTTCGCGTGCCAGGCCCACGGCGCTAAACAGCCTGGGCAGACCTTGCTGACTTCTGCGCTGTGTCCAGTCCAGCGATGAGCCCTGCGGATCGGCATCTAGCAGGATGACCGATTGCCCGCGCATCGCCAGTTCGCCCGCGATGTGCGTGGCGAGCGTGGTCTTGCCCACGCCGCCTTTCTGATTGAGCAAGGCAACGATCATGGCGCGGCCCTCCGATCTGGAAAGCCAGCCTGTTTTTGCCCTGAAAACCGGGGTTGTTTTTGCTTTCGGAGTTGCTTTGGTTTTTGCGTTTCGGCAGTTGTCCACCGAAACGGCGCGCTTCTACTAAAAGTTAGAGAATTTAAGTTAGGTAAGTTAAGGGGCATCGAAACCCGCGCCGTTATTGGCTTTGCGGGCGATTCGTACTCCTGATAGCACGATAGCCGTACTCCCGATAGCACGATACCCGTTACTCCTGATAGCACGAGCCCGTCCACAAGTTGTCCCGCAGTTATCCCCGTGCCGTGAACGGCACGGGTCGGAAGGTCAATAACTCCGTCCGGTCGCCCGGCATTCGTTCGATGCCCAGGACGTAGCCTGGCAGTGATTGCCGCCCCACCAAAACGCGCAGGTCGTAGGCGAAATCCGAAAACCGCGAGCTGCTGCCAGACTTGCGATACAGATGTTGGAAGTCGAACTGCCAGCCAGCCTCCTGTCGACCGCCATGCTTGCGCACCAGCCGATACAGCCATCGCTCGATGCCGCCCGTGAGTCGGAAGTACGCCGGGTCGATGGTGAGCACCAGCGCCGCGTCGAGCACGCCCGCATAGAACCAGTCCGGCAGAATCAGCTCGATGCCCAGCGGCGTGCCGCGGGCGTCGGTCAACTCTTTCCACTCGTTGATCCAAGAAAAGCGGTGCAGCCGTCGTCCGGTTGTCTCTCGGATGGACGTGGCCACAGTGGTCGACTGCAAGCGATCCAGCGCAGCCTTGAGGCGTTGGTAGTCGTGCAGCGACGTTCCGCGCCCAATGAAGCGCAGGATCTCGTAGGGCGTTGCTTGCATCAGGCGCGACGGGCGAATGCCCGCATCGCGCGCTTCCACGATTTGCGATGCTGCCCAGATCAGGATGTCCGCATCCCAGATGGTGGCGATGCCGTGCTCCATTGTCCCTTCCACGCGGATCGTGACGTTGCCGCTGCGGAAGTCGATCGGCGCGGTGCGCCGCGATTTCGCCAGCGAGAAAAACGGAAAGGCCATCAGGTCCTGGCTGTCGCGCGGCGCCATGTCGCCCGGCAAGGCGCGGAACAGATCGAGCTGTTCCCGCTCCCGCGATGGGTTGGACAGGGTGATGGCCACCGGCGAGCCACCGATCAGCGCCCACGGCTGTCGGCCGAGTGGTGCTCGGCGTATTCCGGGTCGGACGTGGTTTCATAGCTGCGCTGGTCGGCCCAGGCATCGAGGTCGGCCACCGCGTACATGACGCGCCGGCCGAACTTGCGGAACTTCGGCCCGTTGCCGATCACGCGCTGTTTTTCCAGCGTGCGCGGCGAGAGACGCAGGTAGTCGGCAGCCTCGTCGTTAGTGAGATAGCGCTGGGGCTGCGCGGGCGTGGCGACGGCAGCGGCGGCAGGTCGTAAGGGAGCGGGTCGCATGGTGAGAACCTCCATCGGTCAGAAACGCCCGGCCACACAACGCGACCGGATGGAGGCAGTCTCAAGAAAGAGGTGCGGAGCGCAGAGGGTCGTTTTGCCGTGAAGGCAAAGCGACCCTCCCCAGGTCATTCGACCTGTGCCAGACGGCGGTAGCCGCCGCGCATCAGCGATTGACCGCGCTGAACCAGGCGGCGCACGCGCGAGCGCAGACCGCCATCGGCGTACCAACTACCGGCCACGGCTTCGGCGCCGAACAGCCCAGCGGCTGTTTCGCGCAAGGACGCGCCCGCCAAGGTCGCGTCGAGTGCCTGGAGCGTGTGCAACTCCAGCAGCGCGGCGGGCGTGGGCCGGGAGCGGGCCGCTGCCGCAGGCGCGGTTTCCGCGACTGCGGCCAGGGTGTCCAGTTCGGCCGCCATCGTGCGGTAGCGCCCGCAGGGCGCAGCGCACGCGCGGACGGCATACAGATAGGCCATGCCATCGGTCAGGCCCGGTGCCAGTGCGAGCCGCACGCAGCAGCCGGGCCATCGTGCCACTAGCACCAAGCGCCTGCCGTCGTGGATCAGATGCTTGTGGCCCGGGATGCGCCAGAACTCGAACGCGTCGGCATCGGGTGGCGGGTCGGCGTCCGGGTAGAGCTGGAGCACAGCGTCATGGTCGGGGAACCAGGCTGGATGCGCGTCGCGCGCGTCTAGCGCCGGGTCTTCCAGCAGGCGCAACCCCCAGGCGTGCGCCGCTTCGGGCCGATGGCGACGGCGCAGCCAGTCGCGCCGGTAGTCAGGATGGCGGCGCAGATACTCCCAGGCCAGCGCGAGCCCGTCCAAGTGCAGCACGTAGAGATACGCGGCGGTTGGATACCAGAAATCGGCGCTTCGATCAGCCATGACGCGACCTCCTGTTCGACAGGAACGTCGCCACGACCTCGGGCGCGAATAGCTACGGCATCAAGACATCAAAGCGCCATCAGGATGGCGTAACTTAAGCTGTAGAGAGAGTGTCAAGACCGATTAGCTCCGAAACCTTGCTCGGGTCGTCCGAGTGCGACGACCGCGCATCCCGGAAATGGGGCGCGGCACTGACACCGTGCCGCAACCCGCGACACACATCATGTCTTTCTAGGTCAGGCTGCACCCTCTTGGTGCAAGAGTGCCGATTCAGACCCCAGCCGTCTTGAGTCAGACTGAGAAAGACACAATGCGCTGCAACGGCCTGTCTCTGGATGGCCCGCCGCAGGGAACCGGTGGTTCGTCAGTCGGGGATCGAACCATCGCGCTGCGCCAACCAGGCGTATTCCGATAACGGCCGCGAGGCGCGGAAATACAGGTCACGCAGGATGGGTCGCTGCTGCGGCCCGACGATGCCCGTCAGGTCGGACAGCCTGACCGTCCCCAGTGCGGGCATACCGATGCCGAGGTCGATCAGTCCCCAGGCGGTATCGCCATCGGCTGGATCGAGCGCGGCCAGCAGCCAGGTCGCATGCGCATCGGGCGTGAACAGTCGAACCACCGGCATCGGGTCGATGCTCTGGCCGGCGGCGCGCGCCGCACCGTTGGCGAGCAGTCGTGCGCGTTCGTCGGCGGTGGTGAGCGGCTGGGTCATGGGCGGGAATCCCACGTATCTGCGAATGCACGAACACGCCTTTCCTGCGAAGCACGGAACCACCAAGCCGGATATGTGCTTTCGTGCGCAAGCACGGATGCGCAAGCTCTCGAATCTGTACATGCACAGAAACGCAAACGCGGAATTGTGGATGTCAGGAAAGGCACGAATGCGGCTCCCCGGCTCTGGCGAAATCCTCAGATGCGGATTTCCTTAAAAGCACAAATACGGAAAACAACAACACCAATTGAACACTATAGATTGTAGCCCTATAGGGCGCAATAGGTTGTCATCTTGGTTTTATAGGGAAAACCATTGGTGGCGGCTAAAAACTCATTGGCAACGGCAATAAGGACGGTCAGAAAAGCGCGTGGCTTGAGCCAGGAAGCGTTTTCTGACGTGTCGAGCCGTACCTATATGAGTTCACTGGAACGCGACCTGAAAAGTCCGACTCTGCACAAACTGACCGAGCTGTGCGAGGTCATGGAAGTGCATCCGCTCACGCTGCTGACGCTGGCCTATGCCGGCGACAGCCCGCACAAGGCCGATCAGCTTCTGGCGCAGGTGCGCCAAGAGCTGGAGGCAATCTTGAAGAAGCGCGACGCGCCGTAGGCGCGCGGTGCTGCGATCAGCAGCACTGCGCCCCGCCGCAACGGGCGGGGCGCTAGGGGCCGTCAGGCCGCTTGAGGCTTGCTGCGCGACCAGATCAGGTCGTGCGTGCCGTCCTCGCCTTCGATCAGGCGAGCATAGACCGTTGCCGGGAACGAAGGATCGTCCAGGGTCACGGACAAGTAATCCCGCCCGGCTTCGCTGGTCTTCTTCCACGCCGCGCCGATGTCGTGGCTTGCCGCCTGCAGGCGGAAGTCGGGGGCGTTCTCGTTGTTGCCCTTGTCGTTGGGAACCAGCTTGACCTTGACGTTGAGCGTCAGGGTGCGGAGTGTGCCGGTGAAACCGTCTTTGTCTGCGGTGAAGGTGCCGATGTTAGCCATGATGATTTTCCTTTCGGGTTGAACAAGATCGCGCCAGTGCGTCCTTGTTGTGATCCGGTCGGCGTGGGATGGGCGGGCCGCACCGCGCAGCGGTCGCAACACCGTGGAGAACCTGGAAGCGCAAACAATTTGTCTCGCGAGGAAGCCGCGCAGCGGCGGGGAAATTGCTTGCGCTGCAAGGTTGCGGCCATGAAGCCCAAGGCGCAGCCGTGCCCTCGCCAGGATTCACAACAGACCAAGGACGTACAGGCCGACCGCTCCCGAAAGGAGACATGGCCGACTCGACATCCCCGCGTGATGGTTTCACCGGCTTGTGCCCTGATGCGGCAAGGCCAACACCCCAGCGACAAGGCGGGAGCGCCCCTGCCGCAGCTTGCGGCACCCAGCTTGAGGCGTGGCGTGGAAGTTCCATGAGCAAGGCCGGGCGCGTGTCGGTGAACCGTCCTTCGTGACGTACAGGCGATGTACCGCCAGCGTCGAGGACAGCACGCTTTTGCACAACCTGCCGCAGCAAGCCGGGGCGTAGCCCCACATGCCCCGCTCATTGTGGCGGGACGTCATCGAAACTTTGCCCGCATCGGCGGGCATCGATCGCCGTACTGCGCGCAAGGCACTTGTGCGCTCGCCACGTCGCCGCCTGGTCGAAGGCGGCGACGTGGCGATTTTGCTTTGGACGTTGAAACCGAGTGCGGCGGGCCTCCGCCGCGCCCGGTTTTTTAACCACCGGCCCCAAGCCGGAACGGCTTGGGGCCGGTGCTGATCGTTATTCCTTCGTTTCGATAATCCACCACACGGCGCGCGGCAAGGCGCGGCCTGTGATGGGATGTAGGTTGGTCAGGTCGGCGCGGGCCATCCAGCCACTAGGCGGACGGTAGCCGCGCACGTCGCCATCGCCATGCCAGCGGCGAGCGCGTAGCGTGCCGGGGGCATAGACCGCCGCCATACGGGGGCGGCTCGTGGTGTTGCGGCTCATGGGAAATCCTCGGAATGAAGCGCCCCGGTCGGAACCGGGACGCTTATCGGCGGTGCAGGGTCACGCGCCCAGTGCCTCGACCTGCGGTTGCTCATCCGCCACGGTGGCGGCATCCTTCGGCGCTTCGGCTTCGGCCGCTCCGTCCTGCGCGATCTGCTGCGGACCTTCGGGACGGAAGATGGCGGGCATCCAGCCGGTGCCATCGGCCAGCCGTTCGGCCTCGCAGGCAATGTCGCCTTTCTTCAACTTCGCCAGTCGGGTGACGTGGGCCGGGGCGAACTCGCCCACGGCTTCCAGAATCACGACCTTGGAGACGTGGCGGAAATAACCCTCGGCGGTCGGCTTCCACCATGCCGCCATGTCCAGCCCCACGGCCTGCGCCAGTTCCGCGCCGGGCTGGCGCTGTGTGGCGCGGGGCGTCACCACGTCCACCGTAGCAGCGACGCATACCGCCAGCAGCCGCACCAGTTCGTCTTGCGGTGTCGCCAGCAGCACGGCGAACAGTTCGGCGCTGTCCTGTGGCAATGCCTCGCCCGCCACCTGCTGCAACTCGCGCAGCGCCACGGCGGCAGGTGATTCCGGCCAGTCCGGGGCCATGCCTTCCAGCCGGTCTTGCACGGTCAGGCGCACGCCAAGCGGCAGGTCGTGGCCGTAATGATTTTCCAGCAAGACGGTCTGCACCATGCGATGCACCAGCGCAGCCAGTGCCACCTGCGGGTGCCGGGCCACTTCGATTTGCAGCGCGGCAGTGCGGTGCGCGCTCAACCGTTGCGCCAGTCGGTCGGACAGGCTGACCGCGACCGTCACCGGCTCGGCGTCCTCGCCTTCGCTGTCGTCCGCGCCTTCGGTTCCGGCGAAGCCTTGCCGCAGCCGTTCCAGCGTGCGCAGTGCCTTCGCCTCGGCCTCACGCAACAGGCCGCGATGAATCACGGCCTCGCCGCTGCGGTCGGTGGTAACGATGGCACCGGCGACGGCGCGCACGTCCGGGGCGTAACCCTGTAAGGCATCCTCCACGGCTTGCAGTTCCCCGGCCACCTGTTCGCGGCGCGATTCCAGCGCTTCCGTCTTGCCGCCGTCTTCGGCGTCGTAGGCTTCTTCCAGTTCGGCGTCGATCTTGTCTAGGCGGTTTTGCAGCGAGGCGATGCGGCGGGCTTCGCGGGCGGTCGGTTCGCGGCGCTGGCGCGGCGCGTTCTGGAACGCCTGCCGTTCGGCATAGCTCAAGTGCGGCACGGCTTCCACCCACGCCCAGCCTTCGGCGCGGATGCCTTCGGCCAGTTCGTCCAACTTGCCGCGCACCAGCGTTTCCAGCAGCGCGGCGTCGGTCAGATAGGTGCCGCTATCGTCGTCGGCGAACAGGTCGCGGCGGATGCCGCCCCCCACCGCCGTGTAGGCATCCATTCCGATGAAATGCACCAGCGGGTGCGATGCGTCGATTTCGCGTTCCGTCAGACGCTCGCGCAGTGCAGATGCGCTACGCTGCCATTCGGGCGCGGCGTAGAACGCGGCTTGCTGCGCGGCGTGGTCGTCGGTGATGGTCAGGGCCATCAACTGTTCCAGCGTCACGCCACCAGCCCGATAGTCGGCCATCAGGCGCGGCGAGACGTTGGCCAACTTCAAGCGGCGTTGCACCACCAGCGGGGACACGCCGAAGTCTGCGGCAATGTCTTCGATGGGGCGGCCTTCCTTGACCAGCGCGGCGAACGCCTCGAACTGGTCGGCGGGGTGCATCTGCTCGCGCAGCAGGTTTTCGGCAAGGCTCACGGTGCGCGCCGAGGCATCGGGCACCAGCAGGCACGGCACCTCGTAGTCGGCGGCGATGCGCTTCTTCTTCGCCAGCAGCTTCAATGCGGTAAGACGGCGATCACCGGCCACCACTTCATACTGCTCGCCATCGGCGGCGAGGATGACGACGAGGTTTTGCAGCAGGCCGATGCGAGCGATGCTCGCGGCCAGTTCAGGGATGGACAGGCGCGGGGTCTTGCGTGCGTTGCGCTTGGAGCGGCGCGGCAGCAACTGCGAGAGTGGAACCAGAATCAGGTTCTTGGTCGGATCGGCCACTTCCAGCGGCGCGGCGGCTTCGATGGCGCGGGTTTCGGTTTGAGTAACGGCGTTCATGGTGATAACTCCTTGCGGTTAGGGATGCAGCAGCGAAAGAAGCGGCAAGGGCTGCTGCCTGCCCCTGCCGCGTGGGGATTCAGGCCTTCAACTGGCGCATGCCATCGGCCAGCAGCCAAAGCGCGCGATTCAGTCGGATGTTTTGGTCAATGCCCTGCACCGGACGGGTCTGCTGGCGGCGTCCGTTGGCGCTGCGCCCGCGCAAGCCGCCTTGGGTCAGGTTTTCTTGCGTGCGGTTGAACACGCTCCACAAGTCCGGGCGGCGGTCGTCGAAGCGGCGCGGCATCAGGATTTGCGATTCCGTGATGGGCGCGGGCTTGTCGGCGTCGTCGTACCTGAGGGCCAGCGCGGCACGGGCGAACACTTCGGATTCGCCATCGTTCAAGGTGATGGCGTGCATGGCATCGCGGGATTCCTTCACCCGGTCGAAGCCGCGCAAGACTTCGTAGGCGCCTTCGATGACGTGTCCGGCCACGTCGCCTTTATGCGGCACGCGCACGTCCGCCACCGTATCGCCGCAGACAAGGCCATTGCTGCACACGAACCGGAACATCCCGGCCAGCATCTGATAGCTGCTCGTGCCGTCATGGGAGTTCAGAAGCACAATTTCGTTGGCTTCCGCGCCGTTGATCTGGCTGGCATGGCGCAGACGCAGCATGTGTTTGGTGTAGTCGCGGCGGTCGTCGTGCCGCACGCGGGTTTGCGCTGCCATGAAGGGTTCAAACCCTTCCTTGCGCAGTTCCGCCAGCACGGCGGCAGTGGGGATGTAGGCGTACCGTTCGGAACGGCTTTCATGCGGGGCGTCCGCGAAGATGGACGGGGCCACGCGGCGGATTTGATCGTCGGACAGCGGGGAATCGCTGCGCAGCGTCGGGGAATGGGAAGCGAAACGGGATGCGAGTTGCATGGTCTTTCTCCAAGAGTTGCTGCTGTGGTTTCAAAGCTGACCGGATTCCAAGATTCGGAGCCCGTTGTGGCTTTGGTTGGTTCGGCGCAGAGACCTGGGCCGGTCCCTGTTTGCCGCCGTCTTTCCTGAGTTCATCGCCCGCGAAAAACCGGGCCAGCGAGGGACTGGCCGTCAAGGAAGAAGCGCAGGGTTGGTGCGGCCCGCAGCGCAGCGAGGACTCGGCCCTGCGCGCCTTGACGGCCAGGCACCGCGGGCTACGGTCGCGGGAAAAGCGATGAACTTGGGGAAGACGAACAGCGGCCGATGGGCCAAGGGGATGCGCTGAACCCAACGCCGCGCGGCGAGCGCCCCTGCGTGCCAGGGCACGCCTAGCTGGATTGGCCGATCAGGTGCAACCTGTTCGGCTGCATTCGAGGGGCGCCAAGCAAGGCGCGGCGGGGATGGGCTGTCCAGCCGATCCCCTGGAGGGCAAGCGTCGCGCGCAGGCCGGGAGCGTAGCGACGGCCGGAGGCATCAGGGATCAAAGCCGCATGGCCGCGACTCGCTACGAGGCGCGGGGCAACGCCCGCGAGCCCGACGGCGGCACGCCGGGATGCAATGCCACTCGTGACAAAAAGTAAATGACTTAAAAGCCCAGATGAGCCACAATGTAGCTACAACCACCTGTGAGCATATGAAATGGCTAGCACTGACGTCGTTCGTGCCCGGATAGACGGGCATATCAAAGAAGAAGCGAGCAGCGTTCTGGCCGAGATGGGACTGTCTGTTTCGGATGCCATCCGTATGCTGCTAACCCGCATCGCAGCGGACAAAGCGCTGCCATTTGACGTCAATCGCGTCCTTCCCCATTCGGATCGGAAGACGCCATGAGGTTGTGCCTGAAAACACTTAACCAGTCATGGCCCTGAACCGCATGGATCGCATACAACAGCTCGGCTACGAAAAAGATTTCCGCATCATCTTCCTTGAAGCCAAGGGGGACGGATTTCAGCGCCTGTTCGAAAAACTGATGGCGAAGGCCCACCCGAACGATTTCATGGCCTGCCGTCCATGGGGCAATGTTGGCGACCGGAAAAATGACGGATACCTGCCCTCGGCCCGGACCTTATTTCAGAGCTATGCGCCCAATGAGTTGAGTGCCGCCGAAGCCATCAAAAAGATCAACGAGGATTTCGGGGGCGCAAAAGAGCATTGGGAAAAATATTTTGGTGAGTGGACTTTTGTTCATAACGCACCCGATGGGCGCCTTGGCCCCCACATCATCGAAGCGCTGGCCAAGCTCTCGCAAGAAAACCCGAAGATCAAGATTGGCCACTGCGGTTGGGATGAAATGCTGTCGAAGTTTCGCCAGCTCAGCCTGCAGGATCTCGAATCCTGGTTCGGCCCCTCGCTGACCATGGAAGCAAACGTCAATCTGGGCTATAGCGATTTGATGGCCGTACTTACGCACATCAACGTTGCTCCCGCGCCAGAGACGAGTGAAGTCAAAGATGTCTCGCGGGGGAAAATCGAGGCAAATCTTCTATCTGCGGTGGTCGCCGATTTTTTGAAAATCGGGATGCAGAAGTCACCGTTGGTGACGCAGTTCTTCGATAACTGGAAGAACCCCGTGTACGGCGAACAAATTGCCTCGGCATTCAAGGGTAAATACGTGTCTCTGAGGGATGCGATCCCCTCGCTTCATCCCGATGAAATCTTTGGACAGCTTGAAACCTGGGCAGGGGGAGTCGTGAACACGACACCCACACATAAGGCGGCGGTGCTGGCGGTCATGGCCTATCTGTTCGACAAGTGCGAGATATTCGAAGATGCCCAAGCGGTGAGGTCAACATGATCCTACCGTCCAAGCATCTTCCGCAAGATCGCGCGCTACTCACCGTGGGCGGTCATGTCCTAACTTTTCTCGCGCGTCCCAAAACGGTTTCCGCGTTGTGGGAGGAATTGAACCGACAGGACCAAGGGATGGTTGCCATTCGGCCTCGGCGAATAACCTACGACTGGTTCGTGCTTGCGCTGGACCTGCTGTATTCCCTTGGCACTATCGAACTTGAAAATGGCCTTGTGGCACGGAGGGAAGCTTGATCCACCATCTTTTCAGCACGCTGCCCACCTTCAAGAATCTCGGCGATTTGAAGCCAGGTCTGAACGTGCTGCTTGCCCAAAAAACCGAAGGTGCCAGTACCAAGCAAACGCGCAACCGCGCAGGCAAAACGAGTTTCATTGAAACAGTGCATTTTCTGACCGGCTCGGAAGCCGGTCCTGATTCCATTTTCCGCACGCCGGAGTTGGCCGAATACACCTTCGGCATGGACTTCGATTTGAAGGATGCGCGGACCGTCGTCGAGCGCAGCGGGAGCGCCAAAGCCAAGATCTACATAACAACGCCACCGGAGACCAAGCGCAAGCTATCGGCAACCGATTGGGTCACGTTCCTCGGTGAGGAGATGTTCGGCCTGAGCAGCCTGGAGGCCGCAGGCAGCAAGCCCCCTTCGTTCCGGTCACTGTTCGCCTACTTTGTGCGGCGCCAGATGAGTGGTGCATTCACCACGCCAGAGAAGCAGGCCACCATGCAGGGAACGGGCGACATGCAAATGGCGCTGATGTTTCTCCTTGGGCTGGACTGGCAGATCGCGCGCGATTGGCAAGCCGTTCGTGATCGTGAAAAGACCTTGGAAGAATTGAAGAAGGCGGCGGGTACGGGGGCGTTCGGTTCAATCATCGGCAAGGCCGCTGATTTGCGCACGCAGTTAACCCTGCAGGAATCTCGCCTCAAGAAGCTCTATTCGGAAATCGAAACCTTCCAAGTATTGCCTGAGTACCGGGAACTGGAAGTCGAAAGCGCCAAGCTGACGCGTCAGCTCAATGAACTGGCCAACGCCAACACCATAGACTTCTCGGCCATCCGTGACCTCGAAGGCGCGCTGGCCTCCGAGATTCCACCTGACCTGGAAGACCTGCAAGCGATCTATCAGGAAGCCGGCGTTGCACTTCCAGGCCTCGTAAAGCGCCGTTACGAGGACGTGAAAAGCTTCCATCAATCGGTTGTGCGCAATCGCAAGGACTATTTGTCCAGCGAACTCGAAGCGGCACAGCTACGCATCGAGTTGCGCGACAGCCAGAAAGCGCAACTCGATCAGCGACGTGCGGAGATCATGGGCATCCTCAGGAGTCATGGCGCACTGGATCAGTTCCTCAAGTTGCAGGGGGAATTAGGTCGCCTGGAATCGGAGGTGGAATCCCTACGGCAGCGTTTCGAAGCGGCCGAGCAGCTCGAAGGCACGAAAAACGAGTTGGAGATCGAGCGCAACCGGCTCACGATCCGGCTGCGTCGCGATTTTGCCGAGCAGAAGGATCGGCTGGCCGAAGCCATCGTCGCTTTCGAGGAAACGTCGCAACGCCTCTACGAGTCGGCCGGCAGCATGACCGTCGACGAAACCTCCAACGGCCCGATGTTCAAGTTTCCGATGCAGGGTCAACGCAGCAAGGGCATCAAGAACATGCAGATCTTCTGCTTCGACATGATGCTTATGCGCTTGTGCCACAAGCGGCAAATAGGACCCGGCTTCTTGATCCATGACAGCCACCTGTTCGACGGTGTTGACGGCCGGCAGGTGATCAGCGCCTTGCGCTTGGGTTCGGAGATTTCGCAGGAACTTGGTTTTCAGTACATCGTGACGATGAATGAAGACGACGCCTTTAAAGAAACCATCGATGGCTTCGATCTCAATGACCATGTGCTTCCAACGCGTTTGACCGATGCCACGGAAGATGGTGGGCTGTTCGGAATTCGGTTTGGATAGAGGTGTATTTAAAAAATTGAAGGCCTGAGTGTGAACGCGTTGCCGGGGCCTAACGAATGAAAGGGACTTCCCCGTCCCGAGCGAGCCGCGCGCCGTGAGGCTTGCGGTTTTCGGCAACTGAGTGCCACGATGGGAAGTGCGAACTTTTCATCAACTCACTCGTTTTGTGGAAGGGGAAGTCCATGACCATCGTATCCGTTGGCATCGATCTGGCAAAGAACGTTTTTGCTGTTCACGGCGTGGACGCATCGGGCAAGCCCGCGCTGGTGCGCCCCAGTGTGCCGCGCGCCAAGCTGCTCGAACTCATCGCCGCGCTGCCGCCGTGCCTCATTGGCATGGAGGCCTGCTCCGGCGCCCACCACTGGGCGCGTGAATTTGCGAAGTTCGGCCACACCGTGCGCCTGATGGCGCCCAAGTTCGTCATCCCCTACCGCCTCTCGGGCAAGCGCGGCAAGAACGATGCGGCCGATGCCGCCGCCATCTGCGAAGCCGTCACCCGGCCCAACATGCGCTTTGTGCCCATCAAGAGCGTGGAGCAGCAGGGCCAGCTGCTGGTGCACCGCGCCCGCCAGGGTTTTGTGGAGCAGCGCACCGCCACCTTCAACCGCATCCGCGGCCTGCTCGCTGAGCTGGGCATCGTGCTGCCGCTCAAGGCCGCCGTGGTGCGCCGCGAAGCCATGGCCCGCTTGGAAGACTTGCCCGGCTGGGCCAACACCGTGATCGGGGACTTGCTGAACGAGGTCGCCCGGCTCGATGAGCGCATCAGCCAATACGACCAGCACATCCGCACCATGGCGCGCCAGAGCACCGAGGCCCAGCGCTTGATGCAGCTCAGTGGTATTGGAGAGACCACCGCCACGGCGCTGGTCAGCACCGTGGGCAACGGACACGACTTTGCCTGTGGCCGCCAGTTCTGCGCCTGGCTCGGGCTGGTGCCCGGGCAGTACAGCTCGGGCGGCAAGCAGCGCCTGGGCCGCATCACCAAAGCCGGTGACCCGTACCTGCGCAGCCTGCTGGTGATGGGCGCCAGGGCGGTGCTGGCGCTGGCGATGAACAAGAACAACCCCAGGCAAGACCCGGTCAGCCGCTGGGCGCGTGCGCTGGTGGAGCGGCGCGGTTATTGGCGCGCGGTGGTGGCCGTGGCGGCCAAGAACGCGCGCCTGTGCTGGGCGGTGCTGCAGCGTGGGGAGGGGTTCAAGATGCCGGCCTGAGCCACGCCTGCCTCGACTGCAAATGACACGACACCCAGATCCCATCGTCCGCCGCGTGAAGGCCTGAAGTTGATGTGCAAAGGCAAGGACCTGCGCCGGGGAATGCTCGATTAGCTCAAGGGGACGACAGGCAGAAATTGCCCCAAGCCCGACTAACGAATGGAGCCCCCGGCGCGCGTCTTTCATCAGGGTCCGCTGCCATCAGATGCAGCAACAATGACCGTTTGTAGTACCGCCGTCCGCACCCTTTGCATCCAGACATCAACGGCCCGCCGAATGCAGCGAGCGTCTGATCTGATTTGAAAACCTGATACCGATACCTGGGTCCATTGCTGCGCAATGGACCCAGGATGGAGGCGGCTTGCAATTGTGGGGAAGCCCTTGTAGAAAAAAATTAAGGGACCTAAAAATCATGACAAAACCCCCAAGCGCAAGCACTGCCCCAGTTGCCGCACCTGTTGTCGCCGCCGCACCGACGTCTGCACTTCCATTCCCAGCGCTCCACGACGCAGCGCAGCAAGCAAGAAATCTGCGGCAGGTGCTCCAAGATGACAAGCAGCGTATCGGCTGTTTCCTTGGTGCGGGTTGCCCGCTTGGAATCTACGATGCGGCCGGCAAAGACAGCGTCGTGCTAATCCCGGCCATCGTCGAACTGACGAAGCGGGTCGCTGCCGGGCTGGAGGCAAGCGACAGCGCTTCCGGAGCCACATCAAAGTTCAAGGCGCATTGGGATGCATTGTGTGTGGAATGCAAACCATCCGATGACAAGGACCCGACCGTTGAAGACGTATTGACAGAGTTGCGCACTCTGGCCAATCGACGCGGGACTGCCGAGATTTTGGGAATGTCGAAGGAGAACTTAAGTGACCTGGATAACAAAGTCTGCGCACTGATTGCAACTGAGATGCGTAAGCCGCTCCCCGCCTATCGCAGTTCATACAATCGCTTTGCATCGTGGGTCGGTGGCGTTCAACGTGATGCTCCAGCGGAAATATTTACGCCTAACTATGACCTGCTTTTTGAACAGGCGCTTGAACAGCATCCGCTACCGCACTTCGATGGTTTTGTTGGCTCACGAGAACCATGGTTCGATTTGGCGTCGATCGAGCACGACGTAATTCCCGCGAGGTGGACGAGGCTGTGGAAGCTACACGGCTCCATCAATTGGGAGAAGAGCGAGGAAATCGTGAATGGGGCGAAGATTACGCGCGTTGTTCGCGTCACACGTGAGGCCGCAGCAGGCAAGGTAATGATCTTCCCTTCGCACCTCAAGTACGACCAAAGCCGTCGCATGCCATATCTCGCAATGCTTGATCGACTAAGGGCATTTTTCCACGGGAAGGATGCTCCCAGGCTTGTTGTGTGCGGATATTCCTTTCTCGACGACCACCTCAATGAAGTTTTGCTAGATGGATTGCGGGGCAACCGGAACGCTCAATGCTTTGCGCTGATGTATTCAGGTCTCGGACAACATTCGAGAGTTGTCGACTACGCAGTAAAACAGAGCAACCTCACCGTTCTGGCTTGGGACGGAGCAGTCGTAGGAACGCGCGTGGGGCTTTACCGTCCCGGAACCATTGGAGGCCACGAGCACACGCCGTGGCTGATGGAAGAAGCGGCCGCCGGTGGCGATCCCAAAGAACTTCAGCCACGTAGCCGTCTCGGAGACTTCCACTATTTTGGTCTTTTTCTCGAACAACTTTGTGGTGGGAGCAATCATGATGCGCAGCCCATCGTCTAATCTCGACCCTTCACGGCTTGGTACTGTTGAGGATGTGAACGGCTCAAGCGTGAGTGTGAAACTTGCGGAGAGCACACCGGGCGGACTCTTATTTGTCAATGGTGAGGCATATCGCGTCGGACAAGTCGGGGGATTTGTCCGTATTCCATCTGGATATGTAGACCTCTATGGTGTGATCTCACAAGTTGGAGCTGGCGCCGCCCCTGGTCCACCGGAACTCGCGCCTCAATTCGGCAATCGATGGCTTAGGATTGAACTCGTCGGCCAAGGACGCCGGGGAACAAAGTTTGAACGCGGCATCGCACAGTACCCCTCCATCGGCGACTCTGCCCATGTCGTCACCGAATCGGACTTGAAAACGGTCTATGCGCCTGGAGACGAAGATGGCTATGTCGCCGTTGGGCGCGTCGCCAGCGCCGAGTCGATCCGCGCATACATCGACATGAATCGCTTGATCAGCCGTCATTCTGCAGTGGTGGGAAGCACTGGCTCTGGGAAGTCGAATGCCGTGGCGAATCTACTTGGTGCTATTTCCGATCAAACTCGGTTCAAGTCTGCTCGCGTCGTATTGTTTGACCTTCACGGTGAGTATGCGAAGGCATTTGGCGATCAGGCCCGTGTATTTAGGGTTGGGGCGGATACCGCCGCAGGGGAGCGGGAACTCCATGTTCCATTTTGGGCGCTCACAGCGGAGGAATTTACTTCGTTGGCGATGGGTCCGGTATCAGGAACGCCCCTCGCGTTACTGCAAGAAAGGTTGTTGACCAGCAAAAGGGCATCGAAGCCGGGTGGCATCCCCCATGCCTTGCCTGATCTCAGCGTCACCGTCGATACACCGCTTCCGTTCTCTGTCTACCAGCTCTGGCACGACCTGTATTCATTGCATTGCGCGACTCATAGCGTTAGCAAGAACCAAAACCAGACTGAGGCCACGCGAGTCTATATCGAAGACGGTGCTCCTCCCCAAAAGGCCACCGGCGATGGCGACCAGCTCGTGCGTCCTCGATTCCGTCCGATCACAACAGAGGCAGGTGCCGACAAGGTTTATGGCGGGCTCTACATTGATGCGCCGCGACCGCACCTGGATGTGTTGGAAAGCAAGCTTCGCGATCCACGCATGCAATTCCTCTTCAACCCTGGTGAATGGGCTGTCGCGAAAGACGGCACTACAACGTCAGATCTCGATGCTCTGCTCTCAGCGTGGATAGGGGCCGACACTCCAATTTCAGTATTCGATCTGTCGGGAATTCCAACTTCCGTTGTAGATGATTTGGTTGGGGCCGTTTTAAGAATTCTTTATGACGCGGTGTTTTGGGGAAGGACGAAACCAGAGGGAGGTCGAGAAAGGCCGTTACTTGTCGTCATGGAAGAAGCGCACGTGTATCTCAGTGCTCAGTCAAAGAGCCGGGCAGCTACTGCCGCGCGGCGCATCGCGAAAGAGGGGCGAAAATATGGAGTTGGGTTAATGCT
Organism: Lysobacteraceae bacterium; assembly: GCA_034376725.1. Lineage (GTDB taxonomy): Bacteria > Pseudomonadota > Gammaproteobacteria > Xanthomonadales > Xanthomonadaceae > UBA11164. Next base: position 18,408 of record JAXMJH010000073.1, read on the forward strand.
GGTCAGCCAGCGTCCTTCCGAAATAGACACTACGATCCTTTCGCAGTGTGGCACGGTCATCGCCCTACGTCTGACAAATGACTCAGATCGTGCTCAAGTTACCTCATGTGCATCGGATAATCTTAAGGGTCTCTTTTCGATGCTACCTGTTCTCCGCACCGGCGAGGCGTTGATTGTGGGAGAGGCTGTCAACATGCCGATACGGGCAATCATCGACCGTCCGCCAGAAGGCCGACGACCTGATAGCGACGATCCTGTGGTAGTTGTTCCCAAGGGTGCTGACGGGAACCGTATTCGGAGTGGCGGCTGGACTGAGCCGGTACAGAATGAAAATTACAAGCCCCTAGTGGAGGCCTGGCGTAAGCAAGATCCAAATGCTGGTGAGAAATAACCCCCGTAAGCCAAAAGTTTTATTACACCCAATGGAGATGACGCACTATGGAACGTACACCAGTAACCTCAACCGACATCTGTGCAATCGGCTATGACGCAGATACTCAAACCCTTGAAATTGAGTTCAATACTGGATCTGTATACGACTATTCGGACGTACCTCAAGGTGAATATGACGCGTTCATCGGCTCAGACTCAAAGGGGAAATATTTCCACGCCAATATCAAAAATCGATACTCGTTTGTAAAGCTCTAATAGAACGACACTTACCGCTTTCCCTTGCCAGCGCCAAGCTGCTCGATCTGCAGTCGAGCACGGGCTGTAGCTTGCTGCAGTCGCTCGGCCAGCAATTCGCGCGGCGGCAGCGTTGTCAGGTATTCGGCGACGTGGATGCCCGACTTGTCCAACTCCAAAAGTTCGATTTGCTCGGACTTCTTGCCGGTGCAGAGGATGATGCCGAGCGGCAAGGCTTCCTCCGGCTCCCGTTCATGTTTGTCAAGCCAGCGCAGGTAAAGCTCCATCTGCCCCTTGTACGCCGCCTTGAACTCCCCGACCTTCAATTCCACCGCCACCAGTCGGCGCAGCTTGCGGTTGTAGAACAGCAGGTCAAGGTGAAAATCGTCGTTGTCGATCTGGATGCGTTTTTGTCGAGCCACGAACGTGAAGCCCACGCCCAGCTCCAGCAGGAAGGATTCCATCTCGCGGATGATCGCCGCCTCCAAGTCGCCCTCCTGCCAGGTGTCGCGCAGGCCCAGGAAGTCGAGGATGTACGGGTCACGCATGACCAGGCTGGGCGAGATGCGCTGCGCGTCGCGCATGGTCGCCAGTTCCTGCGCAATCATCGTGTCCGGCTTCTTGGACAGCGCTGTGCGTTCGTACAGCATCGAGTCGGTGCGCTCGCGCAGTGTCCGAACGCTCCACCGTTCGACGCCGGCCATCTGCGCGTAGTAGTCCCGCTGCATCGGCTCCTTGAGCGCCAGCAGCAGGACGAAATGCGACCAGCTCAATTGTCGCGACAGTGTCGCGACAATTGGTTCGTCAGGGAACGTGGCGGCGAACTTGACCATCCGGCGCAGGTTCTTCTCCCCGAAACCCCGCCCGTAGTCACGGGCAAGCTGCTCGGCCAGGGTTGGCAGGATTTCCTCGCCGTACCCGGCCCGCTGCCCGGCCAGCACTTCCGTATGGATGCGCTGACCGATGCGCCAGAACAGCAAGGTCAGCTCGGCATTGACCGCTGAAGCGGCGCGCTGGTGCGACGCCTCGATCAGTGCCCGGATGTCGCCCAGCAGCGCCACCGGCGCTGCTGGCGACGTGACAGACGCCTTGTGCCGGGTCATGCCGCCACCTCTTTGGCTCGTTGCATCCCGGTGATCGTCTTGCGACGATTCGCCACCAGTTCGGCCGCGTCTCGCACCGGCTTGTCCTCGGTGTGGACGTAGCGCATGAACATCACGACGGTCTTGTGCGCCGTCAGCGCCATGCCGACCTTGACCGGGATGCCCGAATTAGCAATGTCGGTCGCCGAACGGTGGCGGATGCCGTGCGTGCCCACGTGCGTGGCGCCAGCCGCCTTGAGCGCACGGCTCCAGCCACCGTAATACTCGCCCGTGGTCAGATGTTTGCCGGCGTGGCTCGGAGAAGGCAGCACGTAGCGGCAGCCCTCCTGCCGGGGTGCCGTCGAGAGTAGCCGATAGGCTTCCTCGCTCATGGGCTTGGACATGCCGCCGGTCTTGCTATCAGGCCAGACGACCCGCCGGTTCTGCAGGTCAACCCAGTCCCATTCCAGCGCAATGATTTCCGAGCGACGGCCAGCGAACTCGAATTGCAGGCGGATGCCCAAAGGGATGACGTAGTTCTCTAGTCCCTCCGACTCGATCTTGTCGAGCTGCCGGAACAAGTCGCCCATTTCTTCATCGCTGATGAGGTGGGTTGATTTGCCGGCAGGGAACATTGGGACGTGACGGCATGGGTTGGTGCCGTCGGGCCGATAGCCCCATACCTCGGCCATGTTGAACATCTTGCGCAAGACGCTGAAGACCTTGTTCGCCTCGGTCTGCTTATACGAGAGCTTCTCCATCAGCCCTGCGATGTCAGGACGCTTCACGTCCTGAACTTTCTTGCGGCCTAGCAGCGGGATGATGTTGCGATTGATGACGGCCTGATAGCCGGCCTGGGTACTGAGCTTGTTGCGCTTCTTGGAGTAGTCCTCCATGAACTTCGTGCATAGCTCTTTGACCGTGGGGGCCTGGCGCGCCTCTGCCTTCTCCGCGGCGGGATCGCCGCCTCGGCGAACCTGGGCGAGCCATTCCTGCGCCAGCGACCGCGCCTGTTCGACGGTCAGCTCCCCGTACAGCCCTAGCGAGGGTTTGCGGCGCTCGCCAGCGTTCGTCCGATACTGGAGCATGAACACCTTGCGACCCGCCGGGGTAATCTTGCACAGGAAGCCGGGGACCAGCGTATCCCTGAGTTCGACGGCCTCTGCCTGGGGTTGCGCTGCGTCGACAGCGGACTTAGTGAGTTTGATCTTAGCCATGATGACTCCTTGGGAAGACCCGGATTCCAAGAGCCGGATAGGAGTCAGGCGGTCGGAAGTCAGGTCAGGTTTCGGAAAGCACCGGCATATGTTGAACTCGCCTAAGTTATTGATAAACCTGCTGTATGGGCTTCCCCCAGTTTCCCGGACGGTTTGCTTAGCCCATTAAGCCTTGCTCAAAGTCGACTGGGCTGAGGAAGTCTAGCTTTGAGTGTTTGCGCACCGGGTTGTAGAAGCGCTCGATGTAGTCGAACACGTCGGACCTGGCTTCTTCCCTTGTCCGGTACACCTTGCGGCTGAGCCTCTCGGTCTTCATGGATGAGAAGAAGCTCTCCATCGCGGCGTTGTCCCAGCATTCACCACGACGGCTCATGCTGCAGGTGATGCCCTGTGCCTTGAGCAGCTGCTGGAAGTCGTCGCTGGTGTACTGACTGCCCTGGTCCGAGTGATGCATCAGCGAGCTGGGTTTGCCGCGCCGCCAAAGGGCCATCAACAAAGCGTCGCTCACCATCTTGGCCTGCATGGTGTCGCTCATCGACCACCCCACGATGCGGCGTGAGTACAGGTCCATCACCGCTGCCGCATACAGCCAGCCCTCGGCCGTCCAGATGTAGGTGAAGTCGGCCACCCACTTCTGGTTCGGACCACTGGCCTCAAAGTCGCGCTGCAGATGGTTGGGCGCGATGTGGCTCTCAAGCCTGCTGCCTGTATCTCCTGGTAGCCTGCGTCGCTTGTGGCGAGCTTGCAGCTTGGCCAGGTGCATCAGCCGGATGACCCGGTTCATCCCGCAACTCTCGCCCAGCGCTCGAAGGTCGTGCCAGACGCGTGGACTGCCGTAGGTGCGGTCGCTGAGCTCGAAGCTCTCTCGGATGAGGCGGGTGAGCCTCGCGTCGTCCTGGCTGCGCTGGCTTGGCGCTCTGCCCATCCATTCATAGAAGCCGCTGTGGGAGACCGCCAGAACCCGGCACATGGTGCGGGTGGGCCAGACACTACGATGCCGCGCGATGAAGCCGTACTTCACTGCGGGTCCTTTGCAAAGTAGCCGAGCGCTTTTTTTAGGAT
>JAXMJH010000074.1:0-3342 GCA_034376725.1 Lysobacteraceae bacterium
GTCTACATCTCGCCCAGCCAGATCCGCCGCTTCAACCTGCGCACCGGCGACGAGATCGCCGGCCGCATCCGCAGCCCCAAGGACGGCGAGCGCTACGTCGCCCTGGCCAAGGTCGACACCATCAACCATGAGCCGCCGGAGGCGTCGAAGAACAAGGTCCTGTTCGAGAACCTCACGCCGCTGTTCCCGCGCAAGGCGTTCCGGCTCGAGCGCGGCAATGGCTCCTCCGAGGACATCACCGGCCGCGTGCTCGACCTGATCGCCCCGATCGGCAAGGGCCAGCGCGGCCTGATCGTCAGCCCGCCAAAGGCCGGCAAGACGGTGCTGATGCAGAACGTCGCCCAGGCCATCATCGGCAACCACCCGGACGTCTACCTGATCGTGCTGCTGATCGACGAGCGGCCCGAGGAGGTGACCGAAATGCAGCGCACCGTACGCGGCGAGGTGGTCAGTTCGACCTTCGACGAGCCGGCCGCCCGCCACGTGCAGGTCGCCGAGATGGTGATCGAGCGCGCCAAGCGCCTCGTCGAACACAAGCGCGACGTGGTCATCCTGCTCGACTCGATCACCCGCCTGGCCCGCGCCTACAACACCGTGGTGCCCAGCTCGGGCAAGGTGCTCACCGGCGGCGTCGACGCCAACGCCCTGCACCGGCCCAAGCGCTTCTTCGGCGCCGCCCGCAACGTCGAGGAAGGCGGCTCGCTGACCATCATCGCCACCACCCTGGTCGAGACCGGCTCGAAGATGGACGAGGTGATCTACGAGGAGTTCAAGGGCACCGGCAACATGGAGGTGCACCTGGACCGCCGCATCTCCGAGAAGCGCGTCTACCCGGCGATCAACATCAACCGCTCCGGCACCCGCCGCGAGGACCTGCTGATCGAGCCCGACCTGCTGCAGAAGATCTGGATCCTGCGCAAGCTGCTGCACCCGATGGACGAGCTGGCCGCCATCGAGTTCCTGCTCGACAAGATGAAGAACACCAAGACCAACGAGGAGTTCTTCGGCTCGATGAAGCGCTGAGCCGGTCGGCGACGATCGATTCCCCGAAGACACGAACCGGCCGGCACTGGTCCCCCACCCCGCCGACCATATCCTCGCGGGGCATTGCTGGATGGCAGCGCCCCGGCCGATCACTCAGCGAAAACGCACACCATCGAATGATCGACGCCATCGTCAACGGATGTCGATTGCGACCCCCATCGCTCGCAGCGTCTCGGCAGTGAAGACCTTCGGGGTGTTGGGTCCCTGGCTCTCGAACACCTCGACCACCTCGCGTGGCATGCCCGCCGCAGTCATCCGACGCGCCAGGCGTTCCGAATACTTCCTGGCATGTTCCTGATCGCGGCGCCGCTTGAGTTCGCCGCCCAATAGATGAACGGGACGATGGAAGGCAAATTGGGTATTCGGCGTCGCCGAGCGGACACGCGCCAATGCCCAGACGTTCGCACACGCGCTTGCGCAATGGTCGATGGCACGTACCTCCAGATCATGCTTGTCGACCACCTCGGCCAGGACACTCGTCATATACCCCATCCCGCCATTGCTGGTGACACTGAGTACACGGACACCCCCGCGTGCCAGCTCCGACCGCAAGATCGCCAGTAAACGATCGTCCAGCGCGCCGTTGACTCGGAGAATTGGCCCATCGCGAAGCGTCAGCGGAACGGGCACCCGCTGGTAGTAGGCGCGACGAACCTCGGCTTGATCGATCGCTTGCATCCCGATAGCCACCAGAAAGAACATCAGCGCCAGCCACGGCGCGGCCGCAACCAGCAAAATGAGCCAGTGCCGCCGACGGAACAAGCGGACCAGTTGCCACACGCCAGCACCGATCCCAACCGCTACCAGCAGCCAGGTGGCGCTGGTCGACACCCAAGGGCGCCCGGCACCCAAGGGCGTCGCACTCAGCAACATACCCAAACTCAGGAACGCCGCAAGGAGAAGAAGGAACACAAACAGCAGCCAGCCGATCTGCGCCGACCACGGTGAACGAATCGCTGCCCGCACGACCTGCACGCACACCGCCAAGACTCGGATTGTTCCGGATTCAGATACAGCCACGCGGATTTCTCGCCGAATGCTGGAATCTTTTTGTGGTCATAACAAACTTGCACACCAAGGGATACGAGATTGGATAGTCCGCCCTGGGTGTGGCAAACGAACCGCCTATCGCCACCGAGCTTCTGCTCGACAAGATGAAGCACGCCAAGACCGAAGCCGAGTTTTCTGGTGCGATGAAGCGCTGAGGCGCGCGGGCCGTCAGTCGGCCACGCTTCGAATCTCGACGAACGGCACCCTGGATTGCTCGAATAGCTCGCGTGAGCTGCGCTCGAGGAACGGCGGAGAGTGATCGCCGACCACGATGACCTGCACATCGTCCGACAATTGCGTCTTGAGCGTATCTGCGATGTTTTCGAACAAGGCACGATGCCACAAAAGCAAACCGCAGAGCGCTTCGTTATCGCGAGTCGAGGCGTGCGCGTTACATAGATCGGAAGTCTCCTGACCGTTGCGGTATTCGACCGGCAGGTGGGCCGATAACGTCAACCAGTAGACAAAATGCCTCGCCTCGGGCCGCGAAACGACATGGCTGACCAACACATCCCAGACGACATCGTCGCACAACCCATTGAACGCGATTCCGCAGCGCTTGGGCGACTTGGCGCGTCTCAGGATTTCGGGAGCGAACCATATGCCGTCGAACCCCAGCGACGGGTACCACGATCTGCGACCGAAGGTCGCGCCCAGGAAACCATGCGCGACGAGAGTTTCGTAGCCCATGCGGTTCATTTCTGCGGGCAGGCAGCGCTCGCTCGGTATTTCCTTCGACGATGGTTGCACCGTCAGCAGACGAATCGCACACAGTTCACGAAGTTCGGCAGGCACGGTCGAGCCCGCGAACGGCACGCTCCCGGTCCGAACCGACCACTCTCGCTCGTTCCCCAGCTCCAGGATCGGGCCGAGTTGCAGCGCATCGAGTTCGCGGTCACGCCAGATTCCAAGAGACTCGACGACTATCAGGAAAACTCGGCCTGCAGGTTGATTGCCCATGGACACTTGATGCCGCAGCGACTGCGTCGCGCTTTCAGCTGCCACGGCCGTGCGATCCTCGGCCATTTGCGTGGCTGTGGTGAGGGCGATTCGTGTGCCGTTCGCCGTTGAGAACGCGATATTGCCGATTGGTTCGGCCCCGTCCGCACCTGAGGTTTCCCCACATCTTTTCACCCCAGCACCTCCAGCCGCAACGGTGGCGCGTCGGGTGGTTCGGTCCACGGTCTGGCCGGGGGCCAGCCGCGTTTGAGGAGTTCCCAGCCGATCCGCCACAGGCTCAGCGTGGGG
>JAXMJH010000075.1:0-16039 GCA_034376725.1 Lysobacteraceae bacterium
GTAGCGGAAACTCAGGGCCGTGCTGCCCGAGCCGCCGATGAAGCCGGCGTTGCGGGTCGCGCCACCGATGTCCAGCGTCAGCCGCGGCGTGCCGCCGCCGGTGTTCACCGTCGCCACCTCGTTGACGTTGACCGTGAAGTCGAGGTTCTGGCCGGTCGTGTAGGTGGCGTTGGCCGGCACCGACACGCTGCTCACCACCGGACCGACATCGTCGATCACGGTGATCGCAAAGCTCTGTTCGAACGACAGGCCCCGGTCGTCGGTGGTGCGGAGGCGCACGCTGTAAGCGCCGGCCGGCAGGGCACCGGCGTTGTTGGCCCGCAACTGCGCGCCGCTGATGTTGAAGCTGCCGTTGTCGGTGTCGCCGGCGCCGGCCACCAGGCTGTAGGTGTGGCTGTCTCCGGCATCCGGATCGGTCGTGCTCAGCGTGCCGACCACGGCGTTCGCGCCGCCGCTCTGGTTGACCGTGCTGGCGCTCAGGCCGATGGCGGTCGGCGGGCTGCCGAGCGCGACGGTATGCGTCGAGCCGGTGCTGAAGGCCGGGGTGAAGCCGGCGTTGCCGTTGCCGAACGGGCCGGCCAGGCCCACCGTTCGGCCTGAGAGCGTGAACGGATTGAGATCGACGATGTTGGTGTTGGCGCGCACATCCAGGCGCACCGTGCCGGTGCCGGCCAGTGCATTAACGGTGATGCGGTAACGGCTGTTGATGACACCCGGCAACCCGGAGGCACCACCGACTTTGATCACGCTGGCGATGGTGCCGGAGGCCGAGCCGGTGGGGGTCAACTGGAAATCGTCGGTGGTAACCGAGTTGCCGCCGGTCAGGTCGGCATTGAACATGCGCTCGTTGAAGGTGACCAGAAAGCTCAGGCTGGTCGCGGTCGCCGTCGGCGTGCCTTCCAACGCGATCGAGGCCACTTCGGGAGGACGTGGCCCGGTACACGGCGCGGAAGTGTAGCAATTGATGCCGCCATCGGACGTGCAAACCGACAAGAAGGTGTCGCACATGCCACTGAACTTCGGCTTGCCGGCAAAGCCGACGACGGGGCCGTCCTTCAGGTCGATCTGAATGCGCGGCGATCTTTCCCGGCCGCTGACCCGGCTGCTGCCCACCGCAGTCATCAGGCTGCGAAAGCCATCATTGACCAGCAGTTCCTGCACGACGGGGCTATCGCCAATCACGGACGCCGGTGAATCCGACGCCGCCGGGGCGGCGGTGAAGGCAGCAAAACCGGCATCGGCTACCGATGTCTCGGCGGTGTTCAGATCCAGCGTATAGCGATTGCCCTCGGTGACGCGCTGGTACGAGCGCTCTCCGAGGCGACCGCGCGAACTGGCAGAGGAGGCCGCACCCAGCACCGGCATCGGTGCCAGCGCCACCAAAACCGGCAACAGATGCCGCCAGGCGTTCTTCGACTTGGAACCGTTGGGGCGACCTGCCCGCTTGCTGCCATCGCTCATTCGAACTCTCCCTATCGGAACTGAAGCGTGACGCGATGAATTGCTCACCATCGCGGGCCCAGCGATCGCTGGATCCATGGACCTCTCGGCCCGAAGCGTGATCTTAATCACAGCTTGTTGCCGGTTGCAATCGGCGCGACTGCATTCGCGCCGAATCAGAACACCACGACGTTGCCCACCCGCTCATCGTCCCATTCGACGATGTCCGGAAACCGGCTCCCAGGCAGCAGAGCCACATCGTAGATCTGCGAGATATCGCCTTGAAACGCTAAATGGGCAACCGGCCGGCCACTGTCGAGGTCCACCACCCACACCCCGCACTCGGTCTCGCTGCCGGCAATCGGCGGGGGCTGCATGATTTTGGAGACCCGCGCCTTGGACAGTCCCACGAACATCAACGGCCCGGCGAAGGCCAGACCGCGCGTGAATCCGGGCAATTCGACCACCGTTCGACACTTGACGCTGTGGGGATCGTAGGCGCACACGGTGCCGCGTCCCGACTCGCAGAAGTACACCTCGTCGCGATACCAGCGCGGCGAGTGCGGCATGCACAGTCCCGACAGCAACACGCGGTTGTCGGCCACATCCATCAATGTGCCATCGAATTGATCGCGCTCGCGCCAGGCATTGGCGGCATCGTTGCGACAGAAGGTCGTGACGAATGCCGGCAGGTCGTCGCGCATCGCCATGCCATTGAGGTGACAGCGATCCTCCGGCACCAGCTCGCTGATGAAATGCGGCTGCCAGCGCGGCACGAAGCTGGACTCGGGGCCGAAGGTGCACAGGCACGAATACATTGAGTTGACCGCCCACAGACCGCCGCGACCCCAGGCGATATCGTGGATGTTGATCATGCCGCTGACATGCGAGGCGCGCGGCATGAAGCAGGCGTCGCGACGCGGGTCGCCCTCGCCGGCCGCAAGCCCGGCATCGTTGCGGCGGTAGTCGAGGACTTGCGCCCAGATGCCAAGCACCAAACGGTCGGGACGGATCGCCAGGCCCATCGGGCGCGGAAACACCTTGAGGTCGGTGTCGATCTGTTCGCCATCGCTGCGCACAACCACCATCCGACTGGCCTGGTAGGAGGTCATCACCACGCTGGCGCCCAGCGCCTGCAGCAGCATCGGTAAATTGGCGGTGTGGGTGCTGGAGAAATCGAACGGCCCAGGTTGCGGAGACTCGTCCGGATTGGAGCCTTCCTTCGCAACCGTCATGGGTGCCTCGCCATCGACATTCATGGCGAGGAATCGGGATCCTTCGCGGCCAGCTCGAACGCCGCCGCAGGCGCCAACGCCCCAAACGGGAAGGCTATCGATGCGCCATCCGGCGGCGCCACCAGCGGGGCGGCGGATTGCCTGAGGATGTTCCGGACATCGCTGGCTTGCAGATCGGGATAGGCCGACAGCAACAGGGCTGCCACGCCGGCCACCACCGGGGTCGCGGCCGAGGTCTTGCCGAGGAACGAGGGCTGGCCGTCGGCTCGTCGCGGCAGCACCGGCAACATCGACGGTGCGGCGATATCGACGCCGCGACCGTAGGCTGCCACCACCGCGCCGCGATGATCGAGCGCAGTGACCGATAGCGTGGTTTCCAGGTTGGCGAAGCTGTCCATGCCACCGCTATCGTAATGGTGATTGCCGGCCGCCGCGACGAATACCATTCCACGACCGCCTCGACCAGATGTGCTCAGATGATTGACCAGTTCGATCACCGGCTCCAGCGCCAGCGGATCGTCCCAGGGGCACACGACGATGTCGGCGCCCGCTTCGACCGCCTGATACAGGGCAGCGATCAGCTCGGAGGTCCAGGTCGAGCGCAGCACAATGGAAATCAGCTCGACACCCGGCGCCACGCCGCGCAATCGCCGCTCGCCATCGACCGACGCGATCACGCTGGCGACCCGCGTGCCGTGGCCTCGTCCGGGACTCGCACTGGGCACGGCCCGGATATCCGGCCAAGGGTCGAGGATCGTGACCGGCCGGGCAGCCAGGCCGGGCACCTCCGGATCGACCGCGGAGTCGATGATCGCCACCCGCACACCCGAGCCATCGCCGCGCTGCCACAGCGGCTCGACTTCCAATGACTCCACGAACGAGAAGCTGCCCGAGTCGTAAGCAGGCTGGATGAAGTTTGAATCTCCGGCAGCGATCTCGACCTTGAGCAGATCCGGCCACGCGGCACGCACGCCCGGCGCGGCCGCCAGCCGCGTCAACCAGAGCGGCATCGCATCGGCATCTGGAATCCGCACGGCATGATAACGAACTCCAGCGAACGTCCCGAGTACGCTGCCGGCCTCGGCCAGGCCGGCAAAGCGACCCGCGTAGGCCGGCGTACCCGGCTCGGTCGCGACCACCACGACGCTGCCAACCGCCAGGCCCAGGGCTCGGTCGAAACGGTAGAGCCGCAGCGGCTCATCGGCCAGGGCCGTGACCAGTTGCGGCTCAAGCAAGGGCAGTTCGAGCGAATGGCCATGATGCTGAAGCCGAAGCAGCGCGCCATCATCATCGACATTGGCGCGTACCGGCCCAGGCATCGCCCAGGCCAACAGCAGCAACACACAGGCCCCAAAGAAGGCCCACCTGTGAGCGGGAAGAACCACGACCCGACCTGCCAGCAAGCGACCCTGCCCGCAGCCGCAGCCGCAGCCGCAGCCGCAGCCGCAGCCGCAGCCGCAGCCATCGTGCATCAAGGCCGGGACGGGAAAATCCCCTGCACGGCGATGCAGAAATTCAGCGCCAGGAAGGGCTGCCGGTTCTCGTGCGGCTGACTGCCACCGGAAGGCGACAACGTGCTGGGCGACATTGGTACGCGGCCCGCTGGGCTGTTGTTGAGGTAGCGAATGTTTCCGCCGCCCGACTGCAGGTTGTCGAAGCCGAGTGCATCGCCGCTCGCCGGCGCGCCGTGATCTCCGGGCTGATCGACCCCGGCAAGATTGTGGTTGTGACCGGGCAGTTGATCATTCAGCAGGGTCACTGTGTCACTGCCACCCATCTCGCCCCGCACTCTGGGTGTCAGACCGGGTCCGTGACCCTGCTGCATGGGCGAGCGGCCCATCAGATCGGGCAAACTGAAATTGGTCGTACCATTGCCGCCATAAGCAGTGCCCAGCAGGGAAAACAGGGCGCTGTTCTGCGCGATCGGCAGGGTCTGGCCATCGCAGAACGCCCACCCCCTGGGTGCGAAATTGAGGGCCCATATCCGCACTTCAGCGATGAAAGGATCCGACATTGGTGAATCTCCTGTAGGTGGGTAACGCAATCAAGACCTGCCTGATCGCTGCACCCTGTCAATCGAACCGGCTCAACTCTGCGACGGGAATATGCCGACCAAGGCGATGATGAAGTTCAGACCCAAGTAGGGCGCCATGTTGTCATGCGGCTGATTGCCGCCGTCCATCGCGACCTGGTCCGCTCGCATGACAGCCGCCGGCGCAACCCCGCCGATAAAAACCGAATCGTCGGGCTGCGCGGCGACCACCGACCCATTGGGAGAACTGGAGGTTGCGGCCACGCCACTGGCGATCAGGGTATGCGTGTGGGCCGGCATCTGGGTGCTCAGCAGGGTCACATTTTCCGACCCATACTGCTGGGCGAGGATTCGATTGGTCAGTCCTGGCCCTTGACCCTGGCCGACCGGAATGCGACCCCGCAGATCCGGCAGGGCAAAGGTGGTCTGCCCGTCACCGCCATAGGCGGTGCCAATCAGGGCGAACAGGGCATCGTTCGCGCTGATAGGCATCAGCTCACCGTTGCAGTACGCCCAGCCATTGGGCGCGAAACTGCCCGCGAACATCCGAATTTCGCCGATGAAGGGATCCGACATGTGCAGCTCCTTGGGTGCGTCCATCGGCGATCAGCGCCAATGGACGTATGCGCTCAACTACGGGACGGAAACACGCCGACCAGGGCGATGCAGAAGTTCATCACCAGGGACGGCTGAAGGTTGCTGTGCGGCTGACTGCCACCGGCCACACTGACCGATCCGGCGTTCAGGGGCACCGGATCGGTTGCGCTGCCGTAGGTATTCACTGGCGAGCCGTCCTGCGCGTTGATCGCCGAAGCGAACACAGCACCATCGAAGTTTCGAACGTTTGGCTGATCAGTCGTCGCACTGACCGTATGCGTATGCGCCGGCATCTGCGACGACGTTAGAGTCACCGACTCAACGCCGGCCATCGTGCCTTGCGGGACACTCGCTGAGAAATGCACTGGCGTTCGGCCACGCAGATCGGGCAGGTTGAAGGTGGTCTGGCCGTTGCCGCCGTAAGTCGTGCCGATCAGTGCGAACAGCGCCTGGTTCTGGTTGATGGCCACGGCTTGGCCATTGCACTGCGCCCAGCCTCTCGGGGCGAATGGAAATCCGAACATGCGGATCTCGCTGATATATGGTTCTGCCACTGTGCGCCCCTCCGTGGTATGCCAGTATGCTGGCGAACCGAGTCTGGACCACGCCGAAGGCCATGGCAATAGCGGACCACACACAAGTTGGTGAAAACCTCTCACTACGTGCGATGACGCCTGCCGACCGGGATTTCCTTCGCGCGCTGTACCGCAGCCTGCGCGAGGAGGAGCTTGCCCGACTGCCTGCGGAATGGGTAGAGCCGTTTCTTGATCAGCAGTTCGATGCCCAGATGCATCACTACACGACCTATTACGACACCTCGCGCTACGCCATCGTCGAGAGCGGTGGCCGGCCGATCGGCCGGCTGTTCGTCGACCGCTGGCCGAGCGAAATTCGTGTCGTCGATATCGGCCTGCTGCCGGAGTTTCGCGGCCAGGGCATCGCCACCATTCTGTTCGGGCAGTTGTTCGACGAAGCGGACCGGGACGGGCTGATGGTGTCGATCCATGTCGAGCGCAACAACCCGGCCAAGCGCCTGTACGAGCGGCTGGGCTTCATCGCCCGTGAAGTCGGCAACGAGGTCTATCTGCTGATGGAACGCGCCGCGCCGAAGCCGTGATGCGGCGGGCAGCGAGCGCCCGCCGCGCGCCACGATCGTTCAGTCACGACGCCGGTTTATGACGACTTCGAACGCGGTGTAGCTCTTGGGCGAGACAAAAAGATCGTGCTCGCCGAGCTGCCCGTGGCAGATGCGATAGATGCCCTGGGGCATCGAAATCGGCTGCTCGCTGGTCAGCACGAGCGCGAACGACTCCCACTGATCGCCGTGCATGGCCGAGGTTTCCAGTGTGGAAAGCGCGAGCGTTGCGGCATTGCCCTGATCATCGGTCAGGGTGACCGATTCGCCGAGATGGCGACTGAGTGCGGCATGGTCGAGCGGTGATGGCGACATGGGCGATCGAACTCCGTTTCGGTGCGGCGTCAGACCCGATAGCCGCTGTGGATGGCGACGATGCCGCCGGTGAGGTTTCGGTAGCTGCATCGCTCGAAGCCGGCGGCTTCCATCATCGCCTGCAGCTCGGCCTGTGGCGGATGCTTGCGAATCGACTCGGCCAGGTACTGATAGCTGTCGGCATCGCCGGCAATCAACCGGCCCAGGCGCGGCAGCACCTGGAACGAGTGAAAGTCGTAGATCGGCTTGAACCATTCGGCGGTGACTTCGGAAAACTCGAGGGTCAACGCGCGGCCGCCGACCTTGAGCACACGGTGCATCTCGCGCAGCGCGGCGTCCTTGTCGGTCACATTGCGCAACCCGAAGGCAATCGTCACGCAATCGAAGCTGGCGTCGGGAAACGGCAGCGCCTCGGCGTTGCACTGCACGTAGTCCAGGCCGGCGACCTTGCCGCGATCGATCATCCGGTCGCGGCCGACCCGCAGCATGTCGCCATTGATGTCGCCCAGCAAGACGCTGCCGGTATCGCCCACCCTCTCGCGCAGCAGCGCGGCGATGTCGCCGGTGCCGCCGGCCAGATCCAGCACCCGGTCGCCGCGGCGTACGCCGGCGGTGGCGACGAAGTAGCGCTTCCAGACCCGATGGATGCCGAGCGACATCAGGTCGTTCATCCGGTCGTAGCTGCCGGCCACGGAGGTGAACACTTCGCCGACCAGTTTCTGCTTTTCGGCGGCCGGCACGTCGCGGAAACCGAAGTGGGTGGTATCGGGCTTTTCGGATGGCGTTGGCATGAACGGGATTATCGCACCAAGCGGCCTTGTGTCGGTCAGGACGTGCGGCCGGCGCGGGGCGGACGCTGAGTCAGGGGCCGGGCTCGGCAGGCAGACCTTGAAGATAGGCCACCAGGGCAGCGAGATCGGCCTCAGGCAGGGCGGCATAATCGGACTTGCCGACCCGCACCCGATTCGGCAATCCGCTGGCGAGCTGCGGATCGCCGACGATCCAGGCGCGCAGCGCTGCTGCGTCGTGGCGCTGGGCGACGCCGTCGAGCGGCGCCCTGGCATTACCCTCGCCGGCGATGGCGTGGCAGTTGGCGCAGCGCAATTCGGCGTACAGCGCGCGGCCGCGCGCGGCCAGCTCCGCCGCCGAACCCGTTTCGGGCGGGTCGGGCTGGCGTTCGGCCACCGGGTCGGCGTCGGTGCCGGTACCGGGGGAATGGCTGTGCCAGTAAGCCAGCAGCCCGGCCACCAGGACCAGCAGCACCGCCGTCGCCAGGGCCAGGGCTCGCGCCCAACGTTCGCGCATGATTCGCTCCTCAGGCCAGGTCGAAGATTTCCGAATGTACCCGGCGCAGCGGCACGCCCTGTTCGGTCAGGGCGCGCTCGGCGATCCGGATCATCGGGGTGGGGCCGCACACGAAAACATGCCAGCCGGCCTCGCCTGCCGGCAAATGGCGGCGCACGATGTCGGCGCTGAGCAATCCACGCTCGCCGTCCCAGTCGGCCGGCGGCTCGCCCAGCACGTGCACCACGCGCAGGTCCAGACGCGCCGCCAGCGAGCGCAACTCGTCGGCGAACAGCACGTTGTCCCACACCCGGTTGCAGTAGATCAGCGCCAGCGGCCTGCGCTCGCCGCGGTCGGCCAGCGCGCGCAGCATGCTGATGATCGGCGCGATGCCCACGCCGCCGGCGATGAAGCCGTAGCCCGGCGCATTCGGATGCCGGTCGCAGCCGAACGCGCCGTACGGGCCGTCGACGTACGCCCGCTCGCCGGGCGCCAGATCACCCAGACTGCCGGTGAAATCGCCCAGCGCCTTGATGGTGAACGACAGCTCGCCCGGCCGGGTGGGGCTTGAGGAAAACGAGAACGGATGTTCGCGCAAGGCGAACGGCGAGGCGCGCAGCGACAGCCAGGCGAATTGTCCGGGCCGGTAGTCGAAACCACCGTGACCATCCGGCGCCACACTGACGGTGAGCGCGCGGCCCTGCTCGGGCGTTACCGACACCACCCGATACGGTCGCCGCAGCAGTCGCAGCGGCCGCAGGATGCGCACATGCGCGAACGGCAGCAACCAGATCAAGGCGAGCACCAGCCAACCGGTCCGCTTGGCGGTGCCGTCGAGAAAGCTGGCCGCGCCATGGACATGCGCCACGGCCGCCACCAGCGCCAACACAGCCAGCCCGGCATGGCCGTAACGCCAGCCGTCGTAAGGGATATGCAGCGGCTTGCGCCACAGCGAGCTGACCATCAGCGCCAGCAAGGCGAGCAGGGCCAACCGGCCCGCCGTCATGTACCAGGGCGCCTGACGCGGATCCAGCGCACCGACGGCGCCGGGGTCGACCCACGTGGCGATCGCCACATGGGCCAGCACCAGCAGCATCAGCGCCAGCGCCAGATAGCGATGGAAGTAATAAATGATGTCGATGCCGAACGGCGCGGCCAACCGCTTGAAGCGCGCCGTGAGCACGAACTGCACGCCCATCATCGCCACTGCGGCGTAGCCCAGCGCCATGGCGAAATCCCACCAGAAGCCGCCCGACACCGGGCCGGCTCCGGAGAACGCCAGAACCAACGGCGCCAGAACCAGCGTCAGATAGACGCCAAGCCAGAACGGACTTCGGATCTTGCGGCGGAGTGGATGACTGACCGGACGGCTGATGACACGGCCCCTGCATTCGGCGTAGTTCGATTATGCACGGCCACGCAAATCGCTGTCGCCGTTCGCTGTCCAGAGCCAGCCGGCTTCAACCGTCGCGCGACGCGCCGGCCGACTCCAGGGCGGCCAGATAGCTGTCCCAACGCGCGGACTGCTCGCTGCCCAGCCTATACAGCGTGTCCCAACTGTAGATGCCGCTGGCGTGGCCGTCGGAAAACCGCAACAGCACGGCGTAGTGGCCGACCGGCTCGATGGCTTCGATGGCCACGCTGCGCTTTCCGGCCACCAGCACCTTCTGCCCAGGGCCGTGTCCCTGCACTTCGGCGCTCGGCGATTCCACCCGCAAATATTCGGCCGGCAGCTGGAACCGCTCGCCGGTGTCGAACGCGACTTCCAGGGTGCGCGCGCCCTTGTGCAGGATGATGTCGGTCGGACGCGGCGCGGCCATGCTCAGTCCTTCCCGGCCAATTGCCGGGTGACCCGGACGAATTCCTCCAACTTGGCCAGCGCCGCGCCGCTGGCCAGCGCGGCGCGCGCACACTCGATGCCCTCGCCGATCGACCCGGCCGCATTGGCGGCATACAGCGCAGCACCGGCATTGAGCGCGACGATCTCGCGCGGCAGTCCGTCCTCGTTGCCCAGCGCCTGCAGCAGCATGGCCTTGGATTCGGCGGCGTCGGCAACCTCCAGATTGCGGCTGGCGGCCATGGCGATGCCGAAGTCTTCCGGGTGCACCTCGTACTCGCGCACCTCGCCGTCGCGCAGCTCGCCGACCAGGGTTCCGGCGCCCAGGCTGATTTCATCCATGCCGTCGCGGCCCCAGACCACCAGCGCATGTTTCGCGCCCAGCCGCTGCAGCACGCGGACCTGGATGCCGACCAGATCGGGGTGAAAAACCCCCATCAGGATGTTCGGCGCGCCGGCCGGATTGGTCAGCGGGCCAAGAATATTGAACAGCGTGCGCACACCCATCTCGCGCCGCACCGGGGCGACGTTTTTCATCGCCGGGTGATGGATCGGCGCGAACATGAATCCGATGCCGGTCCGCGCGATGCACTGCGCCACCTGATCGGGCTGCAGGTCAATCGACGCGCCCAGCGATTCCAGCACATCGGCGCTGCCCGACTTGGAGCTCACCGAGCGATTGCCGTGCTTGGCCACCTTGGCGCCAGCGGCCGAGACCACGAACATCGATGCGGTGGAAATATTGAACGAGTTGGCGCCGTCGCCGCCGGTGCCGACAATATCGACGAAATTCTCGGCGTCGGTCACCGTCACCTTGGCGGAAAACTCGCGCATCACCTGCGCGGCGCCGGCAATCTCGCCCACGGTTTCCTTCTTGACCCGAAGGCCGGTGAGGATGGCCGACGTCATCAGCGGGCTGATCTCGCCGCGCATGATCTGGCGCATCAGCTCGACCATTTCGTCGTGGAAGATCTCGCGATGCTCGATGGTGCGTTGCAGGGCTTCTTGTGGCGTCAAAGGCATGATGCAAACTCGGTAGCCCGGCTCAGGCCCGAAGGGCCGCAAGCCGGCAATGGGTGGTGCGGCGGCCCCGGGCTACGGCCCTTCGGGCCTGAGCCGGGCTGTGCGACGCTACGCCGCCAGTCGCGAGGGTTCCAGAAAATTGCGCAACAGCGCGTGGCCGTGCTGGGTCAGGATCGACTCGGGGTGAAACTGCACGCCCTCGACCGGCAGCGTCCGATGCCGAAGCCCCATGATTTCGTCGAAACCTCCGTCGGCCGTTTCGGTCCAGGCGGTGATCTCCAGACAGTCGGGCAGCGAATCGCGCTCGACCACCAGGGAATGATAGCGGGTGGCCTCGAACGGATCGGGCAAGGCGGAAAACACCCCGCGCCCACTATGGCGCATCATCGAGGTTTTGCCGTGCATGATCTGCCGGGCGCGCACCACCGTGCCGCCGAACGCCTGACCGATGGCCTGATGGCCCAGGCAAACGCCCAGAATCGGAATCCGCCCGGCCAGCGTGGCCACCAGCTCGACCGACACCCCGGCCTCGTTTGGCGTACACGGGCCCGGCGAGATAACGATCCGCTCCGGCGCCAGACGCGCGATCTCCGCCACGCTCAGCTCATCATTGCGCACCACCCGCACCTCCTCGCCCAGCTCCTGGAGGTACTGGACAAGGTTGTAGGTGAAGCTGTCGTAGTTGTCGATCATCAGCAACATCGGCGGATCCTGTCGGAACACAGCGGGTGGAGCGAAGCGACGACGGTGTCTGACCGTCGGGCCGAACGCATTGCCGCGAGACTTTCCCACATGTTGCCGCAAAGGTCACTACATGGCGACGCGAAGCCCCCTCTGCGCCGCCCCATCGGTTGCGCCCCGGCTTACCCGACCCAGGCGCGCAATCGGGTCCGGCGCACGATCAGCTGGTAGCTTGCCAGGCACAGCGCCAGCGTCGTCAGCACCGCAACGGCGAACTTGATCGGCCACAGCCAGGCCAGGTCCATCAGCATGTACTGCACCGCGAACAGCACCGTCAGGTGCAGCAGATAGGTCCAGTAGGCACTGGCTGCGAGGTAGCGCAGCCAGCCGCGCGGCTGTTTGCACCAGCGCAGCCCGGCCAGCAGGCAGGCCAGAGTAGCCCAGGCCGCGATCATCGCTTGCAGTGCAGCGAGGTGAATCGGCGCGCGCAGTGTCGGCGGCGACTGCCCAAGTTGATTCAGAAACACCAGATACAGCAGCAAGCACGCCAGCAGCGCCGGCCACAGCCACGATTCCAGCGGCGCGAGCCGGCCCAGCCGCCCGTGCAGCCCGAAGCCCAGCGCGAAAAACGGCCCGTACAGCGCAATCGCCCAGA
Source organism: Lysobacteraceae bacterium (assembly GCA_034376725.1). Lineage (GTDB taxonomy): Bacteria > Pseudomonadota > Gammaproteobacteria > Xanthomonadales > Xanthomonadaceae > UBA11164. The sequence goes on from JAXMJH010000075.1 coordinate 12,235, forward strand.
CCTGCGGCAGCAGGCTCTCCGGTGCCGGTGCGGCACACTGGTCAGCGCGAAGCCAGGCAGCAGCAGCAACGGCAGGCTCAGCGCCACAGCGCGCATGTCCAGCGCCAGCCAGCGATCGAGCAGGCCCGACCACTCCAGACTGCGGCCGATCCACACCATCAGGCTGAACAGAAGCAGATAGGCGAGAAACCACAGATGCCCGGTGCCGGGCGGCAGCGCCGGCGGTTGGGGCTGGGCCAGCCACGCCTGAACCATCAGCAGGAACCCCGACGGATGCTGGACATGCACGAGCGCCCATTCGGTACTGGCACTCAGACTCAGGTACACCAGCGGCCAGGCCAACACGAACGGAACCAGCACCCTTCGCACCCGCTGACGGGCCAGACCGGCCAGGCCCCTGCGTGCCAGTAGTGCGGCGGTGAAATAGCCGGACACCAGGAAGAACAGCGGCATCCGCACCAGATGCGGCAACCAGATCAAGGCATCGACACCGACCCAGTGCTGGCGATCGGCGGTCGGCCAGAACGGGCTCGCCAGCGGGCTGTAGGCCAGCGCGGCATGAAACACCACCCCAGCCAGCATCGCCAGCGCGCGCAACTGATCGAAGGCAGGCTCACGCAGGCCGGGCAGCGCCTCGCCCGACCCGACCTGCGGGCTCAGTGCTGTCATTGCCCGGACTCAGTAGAAAGCCGTCTTGCGGCCTTGCCACCACGCAGTGAAGCCGATCAGCGCCACGCTGCCAAGCAGTTGCCCGATCAGGATCGCCAGCGCCGTCGTACTCCACACGATGTCCGGCCCGCGCACCACCGTGGCGATCGATTCGGTCTGACCGATCAGCATGAGGAACGGATTGATCATGACCATGCTGGCGATCATCACGAAGGTGTTCCAGCCCTCCGACTGCACCTGCATTGCCACCGCCAGCGACAGGCTGTAGGCCAGCAGGATGTGGCCAAACAGCAGCACCGCCAGCACCAGCAGGCCATCGGGCAGCGGCGTGTAGAGGATCACCCCTACCGCACCAGCCAGAATCAGCAGGTATGGCACCCCGAAGGTGAGCAGATTGCCGACCAGCTTGGCGACCGTGAAATCGAGCGGCGAGATCGGCAGACTCATCACGAAGGCCAGCGTCTGCTCCTTGCGCTCGACCAACAGCGACGTGGAAATCGAAAACGCCGCCACCGCCACCAGCACCACGATCAGCAGCAGCGAACCGACGTAGAACGCCCAGGCGTGCGCCGTGCCGATCAGCGCCAGAGCAACGATGCCGGCCAGCACGTAGGCCGCCAGTTGGGTCTGGAACAACTGCCAGTCCTTGACGATCAGCAGCCGCACCAGCGGCAGATTCAGGGTGGTGGTCATGCGGCGGCTCCGGTGCGAACGGTGGTCACGAAAATGTCCTCAAGGCCCATCGGATCGATCCGCTGCACGCGCAGGCCGAGTGCCGCCAGACGCTCGGGCAGATCCTCGCGCCAGTGGCGGATCTTCAGCTCGACCTGACTGCCGGCCGCGCGCCGTTGGGCGACCTCGGGCCAGCCATCCAGGGCATCGGACGCTGCGCCCACGCACAGCACCCGCCGCCACTGATCGATGAACGACTCGCGCTCGGCCTGCACCAGCAACCGGCCGCCATGCAGAAAAACGATGCGATCGGCCAGTTGCTCGATGTCGTGGGTGTTGTGCGAGGAAAACAGCACACTGCGGTGCTCCTCGCGCAGCACATCGGCCAGCGCCTCCAGCACCTCCATGCGTGCGACCGGATCGAGGCCAGTGGTCGGTTCATCGAGCAGCAGCAGGCGCGGTCGGCGCGCCAGGCACAGCAGCAACAGGGCCTTGACCCGCTGACCGTGCGAATAACTGCCGACCGCCTGCTCGGCGCGCAGATCGAAGCGCTCGATCAGCATTACCGCGTAGTCGTCGTCCCAGGCCGGAAAGATGCCTCGCATCAGCTCCACATGCCAGGCCAGACTGCGGCCCTTGTAAAGGCGCATGTCCTCGGAGGCGAATCCGATCTCGCGCCGCGCCGCCACTTGTGCCTGCGGCAATCGGTGGCCAAGCACCTCGATCTCGCCGGCATCCAGCGCCGCCAGGCCCGATACCAAGCGCAGCAACGTGGTCTTGCCGGCGCCGTTGATGCCGACCAGCCCCATCACCTGCCCCTCGGGCAGATCGAGCGAGACATCGTCCAACGCGAAATGGGGATAGCGCTTGCAGGCGCCCGAAACCGTGAAGGCCGACGTCATGTGGAAGTTCCTTTGACAGGATGGGAGCCGGCTGCATCGGGATGCGATGCGCCGGGAACGGATGCTTCGGGACTGGATGCTTCGGGAATGACCGGATCGGGGCGTACCGAGTGAACACTCGTGGGGCCAGCGCTTGCCGGGCCAGCACTCGCCGGGCCGATATCCGACGCCTGATCGAGCACGACATCGAGTCGTCGATGCAGCTCGGCCCGCCCGAGGCCCAACCGCGCGGCGTGCTGCGCCGCCACCGCCAGCGACTGATCCAACTCCGATTCGAGCAGACCACGGGCCTGATCCGGATGATCGGCCACCACCGAACCCTTGCCGTGGCGGGTCACGATCAATCCCGCGCGTTCGAGTTCCTCATAGGCGCGCTTGACGGTGATCACGCTGACCCCGCTGCTGGCCGCCAGCTCGCGGATCGAAGGCAGCCCCTGCCCCGGCGACCAATCCCCCACCATCACCCGCGCGGTGATCTGATCGATGATCTGGCGATACATCGGTCGCGGATCGGCGGCGGAAAGGAAAAGCTGCGCGGTCACGGGCGAATGGGCTCACTGTGCATGTGTACTATGCACAGTATGCACAGCTGATCGCGCCGGTGCAAGAGGCCTCCGAATGAATGGCCTCCGAACGACATCGCTTCGGCCCAGAATCGCCGGATTCCCGTCAGGCCACCCAAAGCCGCGAGGCCGGGTGGTTATCAGCGGGTTCGACCTCCTTGGCCCGGCTGGACTCGTCAGAAACATTGACCTCTCTGCCCTTGCTGATCAGTCGCAGCGTCTAGATTTTGGCCTGCTGTCAGGAGATCGCTTGCTCGAAGTCGCGGCTGGCGGGGCTCATCAAGGAGTTCGCTCCAGGCAGGCTGGCGGTATCGGTCGCCAGGTGTGACCATGCGCGGGCGGGTCGTCGCCCTCGACGCCCGGCAATGCGTTGCAGACTGTTGCCACCGTAACCTTCCGCGATGACGGACATCCGCCATCACGATAAAGTCCTGTCGATCCGCGACAGCCCGAGTACCTCAAGGAGAGTCGTTATGTTTGGTTTACCCAGAGATAAAGTCGTGTTGATCATCAGTGTGCTGCTGGCGCTGGCCTTTGCTGTCTTCGGCGGCATGAAGTTCATGAGTCCGCAGGAGCTGCTGGATAATTTCCAGAAGTGGGGTTATCCGCAGGGCTCGCATTATCTGGTGGGCGCGCTGGAACTGGCTGGCGCCGTCGGCCTGTTTATCCGGCCACTGGCGCGTTATGCCGCGCTCGGCCTTGGCCTGCTGATGATCGGCGCGTTTGGCACCCATGTGCTGCATCCGCCGCTGGTCGACGGTATCCCGTCTGCGGTGCTTGGCGCGTTGGCATTCTTCGTCGCCTGGCGCTCGTTCAAGGCCCCCGCTTCCGTCTGACCCTCTTTTGGGCCCAACCGGACGGTTGTCACCGACCGCCCCATTGGAGCCACCCATGATCGGCTTAATGGAGCCACTTGCAGGCTCCGGAAAACGGGTCTCGAACGGGGTGCAGTTTCAGGGGTTTTGTGGGGTCTTGGCAACTGCCGGTTTTGCGGTCTCC
>JAXMJH010000076.1:0-11767 GCA_034376725.1 Lysobacteraceae bacterium
CGCTACGCAACATCAGCAAGAAATGGACGATGCCGATCCGCGACTGGAAGGCTGCACTGAACCGCTTTACGATCCAGTTCGAGGGACGGCTCCCTCAGCTGTAAACCGAACCCCGTTTACACAAAATTCTGCACACCCTCGTTGTTTTCGGCAAACGAAGTGGACATCGAAGTGGCCTGGTTCTCGCCACAGAGCGAATACCGACCCACCGAATACCTGCAAGCGTGGACCCGTTTCTGGTTCGACGACAGCAAGCGCCTGGATGCGGCACGCGCCTTCCAAAAAGCCCGCTTGCAGCGTATCCAGCAACTCTGGTCGACGCGGACACTTGCCGAGGCAGGATTCGAACCAGACATCGCTGCGCTGGAACATGCTGTCCAGGCTTCACTTTCGAACATCGACGGCGCGACCGACACTGGCTGGTTGCTCACCGAAGAGGCGCGGCTGAGCAAGCAGCTGTACATGCTGGCCGCACGCGCCTGTCGATACGGGGACTTCAGTCGGGTCAAGAAGGGTGCCGGCAGCGACCCAGCAAATCGTTTTCTGGATCACGGCAACTACCTGGCCTACGGGCTGGCGGCCACAGCGACGTGGGTGCTCGGGCTGCCGCATGGGCTGGCTGTGCTGCACGGGAAGACGCGGCGCGGGGGCCTGGTCTTCGATGTTGCCGATCTGATCAAGGATTCAGTCGTCCTGCCGCAGGCTTTCGTATCGGCGGTGCGCGGAGAGTCGGAACAGGAATTCCGGCAAAACTGCATCCAGGCGCTGACCCGGAGCGAGTCGCTGGACTTCATGATCGACACGGTAAAATCCGTCGCTGGCGCTCTTGGCGCCGCCAGCGCATGAACGTCCTGCTGATCTCCCAGTGCGACAAGAGGGCGCTCGTCGAGTCCCGGCGCATACTCGATCAGTTCGCGGAGCGACGCGGCGACCGCACGTGGCAAACGCCGATCACCCAGGCCGGGCTGGACGCGCTTCGCCGATTGCTGCGCAAGACCGCGCGCAAAAACACCGCCGTGGCGTGTCATTGGATTCGTGGTCACGACAACAGCGAATTGCTCTGGATCGTCGGCGATGCGCGACGCTTCAATGCCGAGGGAGCTGTGCCTACCAACACCACGACACGCAACGTGTTACGCCGAAAGGACGAGAACGACTGGCACAGCCTGCAAGCCATTCATCTGCTGTCGGCGCTAGCCGCGCTGCTGCACGACCTGGGCAAGGCATGTCTCGCATTCCAACAGCGATTGACGTCGACCGCACCGCTGGAGCCCAATCAATACCGGCATGAGTGGGTCTCTCTGCGGCTGTTTCAGGCGTTCGTCGGCGAAGATCAGGACGACCGGCGCTGGCTGGAGCGGCTGTCCGACCCCAAAGAAGCGGACGACGCCGCTTGGCTGGCACCTGAACGTCTTCGCCGCGACGGCCTCGACCCGGAGGCATCGAGCGACAAACCCTTTGCTCGATTGCCGCCTGTGGCGCGCGCCGTGGGTTGGCTGGTGCTCACCCATCACCGTCTGCCGGTTCTTCCGTCCGAACCACGCTCCGACGGCAGCTACCCTTGGCTGGGCTCGAAGATCGAACGGTTCCAGTCGAGCCAACTCGACGGCCTTCTGGAACGCATCGATTGTCGCTGGAACGAACGCCCCAGCGAAACCAACCGCGACACCATCGCACCCTACTGGGAGTTTCCGCATGGGCTCCCGGTTACGGAGCCGGCTTGGCGCAAGCGTGCGACCCGGATTACCACGCAGTTGATCAAGCTGCTTGAACAACCCGACCAGCGCAGCTGGATCGACGACCCCTACGTAATGCACCTGTCCCGGTTAGGGCTGATGCTGTCCGACCATCACTACTCCCGCCTCTCCGAAAAGGCGCATCGCGAGAACTTCGATCCGAGCTATCCACTTCACGCCAACACGCGCCGCGACACGGGCGCACTCAACCAGAAGCTCGACGAACACCTGCTCGGCGTCGCCAAGCACGCATCCGTTGTGGCGCATGCACTGCCCGGCTTTGCCGACAGCCTCCCGCGCCTGCTCCGTCACAAGGGACTACGCCGACGCAGCGCAGATCCGCTTTATCGCTGGCAGGATCGCGCCACCGACAGCGCTTTTGGAATGCGCGAGCGCGCCGCTCGCCACGGGGCGTTCATCGTCAACATGGCCTCGACTGGTCGGGGCAAGACACTGGCCAATGCCCGGATCATGAATGCATTGGCGGACCCAACCAAGGGCATGCGATGCGCCTTCGCCTTGGGTCTGCGAACCCTGACCTTGCAAACCGGACACGCGTTCCGTGATCTGCTCACGCTGTCCGACGACCAGCTTGCAGTCCGCGTCGGCGGTACTGCCAGCCGGGAACTGTACGATCTTCGCGCGCGCGAAGCCGAACGGAGCGGCTCAGCCTCGTCCCAGCAGTTGATGACTGAAGACGGCGAAGGCGGCGTTTTGTTTGAGGGCAACAGCGGACACCCCTTGCTGCAAAGGCTGACACCCGAGCCGCAGGTACGTGCATTGCTGGCTGCGCCGCTGCTGGTTTGCACTGTGGATCATCTGACGCCAGCAACGGAAAGTCATCGAGGTGGACATCAGATCGTCCCGATGCTGCGCCTGATGAGCGGCGACCTGGTGCTCGACGAACCAGACGACTTCGATCTTGACGATCTTCCGGCTCTGACCCGTCTGGTGCATTGGGCCGGCTTGTTGGGGGCGCGCGTGCTGCTGTCCTCCGCCACATTGCCACCGGCATTGGTCGAGGGCCTTTTTCTAGCCTATCTGGATGGCCGCGCCTGGTTCCAGCGCAACCGAGGCGAACGGCCAGGCGAATGTCACCCCATCTGCTGCGCCTGGTTCGACGAATTTGACCAGCAACAAATCGACTGTGGCGACGACAGTGGCTTCCGGACGGCGCACCTGGCATTCGCGCTTCGCCGCCACGGGCGCCTGGGCAAGGAAACATCGCGACGGCGCGGTGAGTTGCTGCCGCTTTCGCTCAACGACAAGGATCGCGAAGCCATCCGCGCAGAATTTGCCCTTCGAATACGTGCGGCCTCGGTGCGGCTTCATGAAGCGCATCACCAGATCGACCCGTCCAGCAGCAAACGGGTCAGCTTTGGCTTGGTGCGGATGGCCAACATCGATCCCTTGTTCGACGTGGCGTTGTCGCTCTACGGCCATGGAGCGCCGCCCGGCGTTCGAATTCATCTGTGCGTGTATCACTCGCGGTTTCCACTATTGATCCGCTCGCAAATCGAAGCGCGCCTTGATCGCACCCTCGACCGCCGGCAGCCCGAAGCCGTTTTTGCGTTACCCGAAGTTCGCCACGCCTTGGACTCCACAGCCGAGCCGGATCAGATTTTTCTCGTTCTTGCCTCCCCGGTCGCCGAAGTCGGTAGAGACCACGATTACGACTGGGCACTGGTTGAACCTTCCTCGATGCGCTCACTGATCCAACTCGCCGGGCGCGTTCGGCGACACCGCGAGGGCGCTGCGGACAGCCCGAACGTACTGGTGTTCGACAGCAATCTGCGGCATTTCGAGCACGGCGGCCAACCGGCATTCTGCAAGCCCGGCTTCGAGGGCGGCAACACCGATAGGCAATTCCGACTGGAGAGCCATAGCCTGTCGGACCTGCTGGAGGCACACGAATACCATGTGATCGACGCCCGCCCGCGCCTGCTGCCCCGGCCCGAAGCCGATTGGCAACCCACACGGCGCCTGACCGACCTGGAGCACGCGCGCCTTGCCGACGCTATGGTTCCGAGGCGGGCCGCTACTGAGGTTCCCAGCGCGCGAGACGTCCGCCTTGGCCATCGGCCACGCCCGCCGATCAATGCCGCCAGCCAGTGGGTCGTACCCCAAGCCTGGTTGAGCGCCATCCTGCCCCAGCAACAACCGTTCCGCGCACAAACCGCACGGGAAACCGAACTTGTCCTGCTGCCCAACGAAGACGAGGACGACTATCTACTGCACCGAATCGATCCAGCTGCTCGCGGCCAGCGATCGCCCTACATTCCGATCGAAGCAAGCATGCTGCACCGCGTAGCGGATTCCGTACTGCAGGGTGAAGGAATTCAAACGTGGGGCGAAACCAACTATCTGCGTGACTTGGCCGCCCTCGCCGAATCGCTTGAGTTGCCCCTCGACCGATGCGCCAAACGCTATGGCATCGTGAGCGTGCCGGCCAGAAACGACAACGGCTGGCGGTTCCACCCCGCGCTCGGCTTCACCGGCTCGAAATGATCCTGGCGAATTGCCGTGGACTGCCCGAACAAATCCTCGCGACTATTCTTCACTCGTCAATCTCGGCCATCGCTTCGATGGCGGCACGCTCGATGGCATCGAATGCCTCGGCTGGCACGGCACCGGCGAACTGATCCCGTCGTCGCCGGGAAACCCGGCCCTGCTCCAGACACGAGACCACCAACGTGCTCAGGACGGAATTGCGGATGTCGAACTCGGCATCGATCCGGCGCACGATGCGGTCGTAGCGGCGCGCAAACACGACCTGCGCATGCAGCCCCTGCACCAGAGCTGCCTCCGCCATCCGCAATCCAAACTCAACGCAAAGGGTTGCATCCCAGTAGCGATAGATCGACGGACGGCCACGAAACTCGAACGCGTAGTTATCCACATCGATCATGCGCACGTCCCAGCGCTCGCGCGCCGGATGCGAAAAGCTTTGCAGAGCCGCCAGATACTCCGCCTCGTGCTGAGCCATGGCAATCGATACCGGCAGGATCAGGCCATCGGCCAAGCGACCGGAATGACACAGCGCATGGTGAAACAGAAAGCGCGATAGCCGGCCGTTACCGTCCATGAACGGATGGATGAAAACAAATCCAAACGAAACGCAAGCGGCAGCAACCATCGGGTCGCAATCCCGTGCAATCACGTTCGCGAAGCGCATCAGTCCATCCATCAGCTCGGCAACCTGGTCCGGTGGCGGTGGCAGATAGCTAACGCCCATGGCCCCCGCCGCACCGCTGCTCAGCCAGTTCTGCTCGTGGCGAAAAGCGGCCGCGCGATCGAACGGATTGCTAACCGTGGCCGACTGGAGCGCCGCCAGGTAGTCCTCCGACAACGGCTGCCGGCGATGGGCATGCCGGAGCAAATCGACGAACGCCCGCGCCTTGTCGGGCGGCGGCGATTCATGCTCGATCTCGAACGAGGCGCGGGTCTCACCCAGATAGGCCCAGGACAAGGCGCGATCCAGCATCGGCCGGTCAACTTCGGCGGCGAAGCGATTGGCGCGCGCCAGCACGTCATCGGCCAGGCCGCGTTCAATGGCAGCGGTACGGCGCACAGTGGCGCACCAGGCCATGGAACCAAGCCCATTGAATGCCACCCGCCAACGCGGACAGCGAAACGATGGCCCGGTGACGTAGCGCCTGGGATCGAACACCGGCACGACTGCGCCAGAAAGCGGCCCGATCCCGTCGAGCCGACGTCCGGTGAACTGCTCCCACAGATACCCGACCAGCCTGAGGTACTTGCCGCCCGGAGTCCGATTCAGCGCCGCGGCCAGCGTCTCGGCCGCGATACGCGGCAAAACCTCGGCAAGGACAGCCAGATCGGTGCCTTCGTGCTTGAGCGCGAACAGGACATGCCCCAGCACATCACCATCAGCCGGCGCCAGCGATGCCGGCACGTCGATGAACTCCGGGCCGGCGTCGACGCGAATGACGGGGCGAACCCGCGCCGGTCGCGCGACCGGGAAGGCGCTCAACCCGAGTCCTTGCCGAAGGTGCTCATAGCCCACCGCACGCATGGATTCTTTTCTCCAGCCGAGTATTTATTTCAAACTGCCACGATTATCGGTGTTTTATTTCCTCAATCAACGTTTTGCACTGTTTATTTTACGACGGCCCGTTCGCCAAGACTCGAATGGAGGGCTGCCAAAAGCGGTGACAGTCCGGCCAGCCCTACCCAGCAACGCGCCCAGAGCCCGGTTTACGTCGACAGGCAAAAATACAAACGCGGGGCCCCTCAGTCCACTGACGCGGAGCACTCGTCATAAGCCCGCCCTGTCTCAGCATTTGAGAATCTGCCGCGCTATGCTCCGGCATAGAGTAACTTCCGTCACCGCGACTCGGCGCCACCAGGCGACATTGGAGCCGGTCCAGGCACGGATATTCGCCGCCCATCGCAAAGGAGCCTGCAATGACCGAACCCTCCTCCCCCACACCGAGCGACTTTCGCGGGGCCATCGAAGCCTTTCTGACCCACCGCCTCGACGGGAAGCTCAAAGAACTCAGCCCCGACGATCCCAAGCGCGAATTGCTTATCGCACAGTTCCGCACGGCAACCTGGATCGCCGACGCGGCCCGAAGGGTCGTCCAGCTTCAACTTGTCACCCACACGATCAAACCGACCCACCCGGACGCGCGCGGTAGCAACCTCTACCGCCCTCCCGAAACCTTGGCGGCGCGTTCCGAGGCAGGCAGTCATTCAATAGGCCCCAAAACCGACGACGATGTCGTCGGAAACGCCGCCGCACTGGACGTCCACAAATTCCTGAAGATCGACGTTGCCGGCGCGCCGCTGCTGCACTGGCTACGCGAGGGCAACTCCGAGCTGATCGCGGCGCTCGATCCCGACCCGGCGCAGGCCGAGGCCTGGCGCGCCGCCTTCATCGCCATCGAGCAACCGCGCGACGAGGCGCTGGTCTCGCACTCGCGCGCCAAACAGATCTATTGGCTGGTCGGCGACGATCCGGTGGACGACGATCACTACCACTTGCTCGCTCCGCTGTACGCCAGCCCGCTGGCGCACGCCGTGTTCGCGACCGTCAACGAGCACCGCTACAGCGAGGCCGCCAAGCTCGCCCTCAAAGCCCGCCGAGAAAAGCAGGCCCACGACGGCGTCAGTCGCGACTACCCCGATCTGGTCGAGCAAAAGCTGGGCGGCAGCAAGCCCCAGAACATCAGCCAGCTCAACAGCGAACGCGGCGGCAAAAACTACCTGCTCGCCTCCCTCCCGCCGCGCTGGAAATCCCGCGAAGTCCGCGCGCCCTGGCGTGTCGAATCGGTGTTCCCCCTGTTCGGTAAGGGTGAGGAGGTGCGCGCGTTGGTTCGCGGCCTGCGCAAATTCCTGGAGTCCAATCCTGAGCGCACCATGGAAACCCGCGACCTTCGCGACGACTACACCGACGCGCTGATCGGCGAGTTGCTGCGCTTTGCGACAACCCTGCAGGAGGGCATTGCGCCCGGCTGGAGTCTCGACCCCCGGTGTCGTCTGGTCGAAGAAGAGAGCCTCTGGCTCGACCCCGGCCGCGCCGCAAACGACGAGAATTTCGGCGCGCTCTACCTGCGCATGGACTGGCCCGACGTTATCGCCAGGCGCTTCGGAAACTGGCTGAACGGCCGGCTTGTAGGCCGCCTGCCAGTCGGCGACAACGAACACCGCCACTGGTCCCGTGAATTGACCGAGCACCTGCAGTGGGCCACCCAGGTCGATGAGGTCCGCCAGGCAATCAAACATCGCCAAGCTGGAGCACGGCCATGAAACGCCTCCCGGAAAGCACCGGATTGCTGGTTCTGCCGCGCCTGCGCGTGCAGAACGCAAATGCCGTTTCCAGCCCGCTCACTCACGGCTTCCCCTCGATGACCGCCTTCGTCGGCCTGATGTGGGCGCTCGAACGCCGGCTCGCCGAACGCAGACACACGCTGAGCACGGCCATCGGCTTCGACAGCGTAGCCGTCATATGTCACGACCACGAAGAGCAAACCGTCGGCGATCGCTTTGCTCGCGCCTTTCGACTCACTCGCAACCCGGTCGACAAAGACGGCAACACAGCCGCTATCGTCGAGGAGGGCCGCATCCATCTGGACATCACCCTTATCTTCGGCGTCTCCGGCAACTTCGTCGACGTCGACGACACCCAGCGGCAAGACCTGGCCTGCGCCATCGCCGAAACCGTCGCCAGCATGCGCATAGCCGGCGGCACGGTACTGGCTTCGCGCGGCCCGGCATGGCGACACAAGCCTCAGTTGGAAATCCAACCGCAAGATGCGCAAGCCAGCGCCCGCGCGTTCCGACGACTGCGCGGGCGCTGGCTACCCGGATTCGCCTTGGTTTGTCGCGACGACCTGCTGACCAGGCGCCACAACGAGTTGCGGCAAACCGAACCCGATGCAACCGCGCTGGACGCAGTACTCGACCTCTCACGCATCAACTGGCGCGCCCCCAACGCCGAACCCGCCACAATCGACTCTGTGAACGGCGAGGCGCGCAAGCCCGAGCCCACCGCCAGCAAAGTCGAATGGCAGCACGACCGCACGGACGGTTGGATCGTGCCGATTCCGGTGGGTTACGGCGCACTCACCGATGTCCAGCGGCCGGGCAGCGTGCGCAATGCCCGCAGTCCGCTCGCACCGCTCCGTTTCGTCGAAAGCCTGTACTCGGTTGGCCAGTGGATCGGCCCGCACCACCTCACCGATGTGAGTCAGATGCTCTGGTATCCGGACTTCGACCCGGAACAGGGCGTGTATCGATGTCGCAACGAGTTTGCCCGTACCCACACCACGCTTCTCTGATCCGCCACGAAAAGGAATCCGCCATGAGCAACGATCTGAAAACCGCCTCCGTCCTCGCTTTCGAGCGCAAGCTCGACCCCTCCGACGCACTGTTTTCGGCCGGCACTTGGGACGCCCGCGACGACAGCGGCCGCTGGCAGCCGATCGCCGTGCGCACAAAATCCGTGCGCGGCACCATCTCCAACCGACTGAAGACCAAAGATCAGGATCCGGCGAAGCTGGACGCCGCCATCGAAAACCCTAACCTGCAAACGGTCGACTTTGCCGCCCTGCCCGCCGAAGCCGACACCCTCAAGGCTGCCTTCACCCTGCGCGTATTGGCCGGCACCGGCAAACCCTCGGCCTGCAACGACGCCCGTTACGAACGCAAATTGCTCGACACCGTGGCCGGCTACGCGACCACCAACGGCTTTGCCGAACTGGCGCGACGCTATGCGTGCAACCTGGCCAACGGACGCTTCCTTTGGCGCAACCGCATCGGTGCCGAACAGGTAGAGGTGCGCATTGCGCATCAGGTGGACGGCCGAGCCCAGACCACCTGGACGTTCGACGCCCTGTCGTTGCCAATGCGTCGCTTCGATGCGCCCATCGACGCAACTGCTGCCGGCGCGTTGGATCAACTCGCCGCGTTGATCGACGAAGGCCTCGCTGGCAATCGGCACGTATTACTCGAAATCAGCGCGTTCGTAAGGTTGGGCGGTGGGCAGGAAGTGTTTCCATCGCAAGAACTTATCCTGGATCGCAACCGAACCACCAAAAGCAAAACGCTTTACGAGGTTGGCGGCGTCGCAGGCATGCACTCGCAGAAGCTGGGCAATGCCATTCGCACAGTGGACACCTGGTATCCGGACGGCGAGGCGCTTGGACCCATCGCCGTAGAGCCCTACGGATCGGTCACCACACAGGGCAAGGCATTTCGGCAGCCGCGCAACAAGGACGACTTCTACTCGCTGCTCGATAACTGGATCATCAAGGACAAAGTGCCTCCGACCGAGCAGCAGCACTTCGTTATAGCAACGCTGATTCGGGGCGGCGTCTTCGGCGAGGCGGGCTGAGCCATGGACCACTATCTCGACCTGCGGCTCCGGGCCGACCCGGAGATTCCCGCGTTCGACCTGATGAGCGCCCTGTTCGGGAAGCTGCACCGCGCACTGGCGCGAATGAGCAATGCCCCCATCGGGGTCAGCTTTCCTGATCACAACGCCAAAGCTCCGCACCTTGGACTCTGCCTGCGGCTGCACGGAACATCCGTTGCGCTGAGCGCGCTGTTGGCGACGGACTGGTTGCAAGGCGTGCGCGATCATGTCCACGCAGCCGATATACAAACCGTGCCCGCCGACGCGCTTCATCGTCGCGTGTACCGGGTGCAGGCGAAAAGCAGCCCCGAACGTTTGCGACGACGAGCCATGCGACGCCACGGCATAGACGCCGACGCCGCGCGCCAGCGCATCCCCGACAGCGCCGCAGAAGCGCTGCGACTGCCTTTCGTCACCCTGGGTAGCCGAAGCACCGGCCAGCCGAGCTTCAACCTCTACATCCAGCATGGCCCGACTCAACCCACCCCACTGGCCGGAGAGCTGAATGCCTACGGACTGAGCAAGACGGCCACTGTTCCCTGGTTCTGACCCTTTTCCAACGGGCAACCAGCAGCCAATTAAAAATCAACCACTTGCGAGGCCTCTCCGATTTTTGGTCGAGCCCCCGCAAGTGGTCTTTTTTTGCGTCAAAGCATAGACTTGCGCACGAACCGCTCTAGTTCACTGCCGCACAGGCAGCTCAGAAATTCGGAAACATACGCAGCCTGTTGAAGCTATCGTTCACTGCCGCACAGGCAGCTCAGAAAAGGAAATATCTCGGCGTGCGCTTCCGGCATCGGTTCACTGCCGCACAGGCAGCTCAGAAAACTCAATAATGCCCGGCGCAAAGGGTAAAGGAGTTCACTGCCGCACAGGCAGCTCAGAAACGGACGAGGCGGACAAGATCGGGCAGATCACGGTTCACTGCCGCACAGGCAGCTCAGAAAGACAAAACAGACCAGTGAGCGCAGAACCCCGGGTTCACTGCCGCACAGGCAGCTCAGAAATGCGGCGCAACGTTGCCGGTGCCGACAGAAATGTTCACTGCCGCACAGGCAGCTCAGAAAGGATCGATCACCCGGTTTGCGGCGAGGGTCTGGTTCACTGCCGCACAGGCAGCTCAGAAATCGGCGATCAGGTCGATGTCGGAAGTGCGGATGTTCACTGCCGCACAGGCAGCTCAGAAAGACGACGGCTGGAGCCGGCACATCATTGACATGTTCACTGCCGCACAGGCAGCTCAGAAAAAACACACCTCGATCCAGTCGGTCACCACCGCGTTCACTGCCGCACAGGCAGCTCAGAAAATGGCACACAGCGCACTCAACATCGTACGTATGTTCACTGCCGCACAGGCAGCTCAGAAAAGTAGCAATACGCCAGCACGTCGATGCCGACTGTTCACTGCCGCACAGGCAGCTCAGAAAAGTCCCAGGAGCCAGCTCATGCCGCAGCAGACGTTCACTGCCGCACAGGCAGCTCAGAAAGTTCACTGGTCGCTGTGCGGGGTGCGCACGGCGTTCACTGCCGCACAGGCAGCTCAGAAACGCTGAAATACTGGAGCCGCAAGGGATTGCAGGTTCACTGCCGCACAGGCAGCTCAGAAAGTCACGCTGGTCATTTCCGGCTCGACCGGCGAGTTCACTGCCGCACAGGCAGCTCAGAAAGTATCCGCTTCGCCCAGCGTCCTCGGCTGGCCGTTCACTGCCGCACAGGCAGCTCAGAAATGGTCGGGCTGGTGATCGGTTGATGTCGACGCGTTCACTGCCGCACAGGCAGCTCAGAAACGCGGGGCTGAGCGTGGGCGGCTTGCTCGACCGTTCACTGCCGCCCAGGCAGCTCAGAAACCGATGCAGCCCCCGCTTGGCAGTGGCTGCGGCGTTCACTGCCGCACAGGCAGCTCAGAAATGTTTGCATGTCGATCAAACGCCTCGCGCACGGTTCACTGCCGCACAGGCAGCTCAGAAATACTCCCCCGCTGGGTGGAGGCTGGCATCCAGGTTCACTGCCGCACAGGCAGCTCAGAAAGGGTTGACCGCGCTGCCCGCGGGGCTGAGCGTGTTCACTGCCGCACAGGCAGCTCAGAAAAGCAGCGCGACGCGGAGCAGGCGCAGTGACTAGTTCACTGCCGCACAGGCAGCTCAGAAATGAT
>JAXMJH010000077.1:0-64454 GCA_034376725.1 Lysobacteraceae bacterium
GCTGGCACTGGCCGCGTCGCTTCCCGGTGGCGGCGCGGCGCTGATCGACCGCGAGTTGCGCCGGATCTGCGACAGCCTCTCGGCGTTGCGCGATGCCCAGGCGCTGGTCGAAGTGCTGGACCGGCTTTCAGTCGACCAGCCGCTGAGCGATCAGCGCCCGTTGCTGCGGCGCGCCCGGCGGATTGCGGCGGCGGCGCGGGCGCAGGCCGCAGCGCAGGCGTTGGCCGCCGATCCCGGCCTGATCGACCGGCGCGGTCGGCTGGCGGTGCTGTCGGCTGGAAGCGTTGCGCTGCCCTGGTGCCTGTTGGCCGAAGACCACGTGCACGAGGCGCTGGCGGACAGCCTGGATGCCGTCTTCGCGGCGGCGACACGGGCGCGCAAGACCGGCAGCGATCTCGACTGGCACCGCTGGCGGCGCCGGTTGCGTCGGCTCAAGCAGCAGCGCACCGCGCTCGACGGCTTGCCGGTCGCGTTCGATGCGACAGTTGAGCGGATCGAAGGCCGGGCGGTGGCGCTCGGCCACGCCCAGGATTTCGCGCTGCTCGGTGAGCACTGCGGCAAGCGGTCGGTGTTCGACCGGGCCGATCGCAAGGCGCTGCGCGCGTTGGCACGGCGCGGGTTGAAGCAGGCGCGCGAGGCGATTCTGGCCGAGTCGGCCGGTTGAGCGCCGCCGGGCGCGTCGGAACGAATCGACCTCGCCGGTCGGAACAGGTAGCATCCGGCAACGACGTTGACCAGGAGAGCGCCATGTTCAAGCATCGCCCCTCAGACGGCTTGATCTGGCTGATCCTGCTGGCGCCGATGCCTGTAATCGCCCAGGTGCAGGTGTTCGAAGGCGCGCGGCTGCTGCCGGTGTCCGGGCCGGCGATCGACAACGGCGCCCTGGTAGTGGAGGCTGGCCGGATCGTGGCGCTTGGCGCGACCGGCAGCGTGCCGGTTCCCGATGGCGCGACCCGGATCGATGTCGCCGGCAAGATCATCATTCCCGGTCTGGTCGATACCCATTCCCATGTCGGCATCTTTCCCCGCCCGATGGTGCCGGCGCATGCCGACGGCAACGAATCGACCGGCCCGGTGCAGCCGCAGTTGCGCGCGCTCGACGCCATCTGGCCGGCCGATCCGGGCATTCGCATGGCGCTGGCCGGCGGCATCACCACGGCCAACATCATGCCCGGCAGCGGCAATGTGATCGGCGGCCAGACGGTCTACGCCAAGCTGCGCGGCGACACCGTGGAACAGATGCTCATTCCTGGCAGCATCGGCGGCCTGAAGATGGCCAACGGCGAGAACCCCAAGGGCAATTACGGCAGTCGCGGCCAGGCCCCGGCGACCCGGATGGCGGTCACCGCGCTGGCCCGCGAGCAGTTTCTCAAGGCCCGCGCCTACCGCGCTGCCTTCCAGGCCTGGGAGCGCGAAGGCAAGCGCAAGGGCGAGTCGGCGCCAGCCCGTGATCTGGGCATGGAAGCGCTGCTCGAAGCGCTCGACGGCACTCGCATCGTGCAGCACCACACCCACCGCGCCGACGACATTCTCAGCGTCTTGCGGCTGGCCGAAGAATTCGGCCTGCGGGTGGTGATCCAACACGGCACCGAGGCCTGGAAGGTCGCTGCCCAGTTGGCGGCGCGCGACGTGCCGGTGTCGCTGATCGTCATCGATGCGCCCGGCGGCAAGCTCGAGGCCACCGGCTATCGCTACGACGCGCCGGCCATCCTGGACCGCGCCGGTGTCCGGGTGGCGTTCCACACCGATGACTTCATCAACAGCTCGCGGTTCCTGCTGCGCGAGGCGGCCCTGGCGGTGCGCGGCGGTATCGATGCCGACACCGCGTTGCGGGCGGTCACGCTGGAGGCGGCGCGGATGCTCGATCTGGCCGATCGGCTGGGCTCGCTGGAGCCGGGCAAGGATGCCGACTTCGTGGTGCTCAGCGGCGAGCCGTTCAGCAGTCGCACCCATGTGGAGCAAACCTGGATCGAAGGCGTGAAGGTGTTCGATCGCGCCAATCCGGACGATCTCCGCCACGCCGTCGGTGGCTTCGCGCTGCCGGCCCATACCGCCGGCCTGGAGGAATGAGCATGCGCAGCCTGATCCTGGTTTTCATTCTGATGACCGGCGTGGCCCAGGCCCAGAGCCTGGCCGTGCGCGCCGAGCGCATCCACACCGCCGACGCCGCCGGTGTGATCGAAAATGGCGTGGTGCTGGTGACCGACGGCAGGATTTCCGCGGTCGGTCCGGCCGGCGACGTCGTGATTCCGCCCGGCACGATGGAACTGGAGGCGCGGGAAGTGCTGCCGGGGCTGATCGATGCCCGCAGCACGCTCGGCCTGTCCGGCTGGCTGAACATCCCGGCCGATCAGGACATGGACGAGACCAGCGACGCCGTGACCCCGGCGCTGCGCGCGCTCGATGCGTTCAACCCGAACGAGCCACTGCTCGGTTTCGTGCGCGAGTTCGGCGTCACCACGGTGCAGGTCGGGCCGGGCGATGCCAATGTGATCGGCGGTCAGGCCGGCATCTTCAAGACCGCCGGCGCCAGCGCCGACGCGATGGCCCTGGCGCCGGTATCGGCGATGATCTTCAATCTCACCGACGCGCCCCGGGCACGCTACGGCAGCCAGAACAAGGTGCCGGCAACCCGCATGGCCAGCGCGGCCCTGATCCGTCAGCAATTGGTGCAGGCCCAGCAACCGCCGGCCAAGGACAAACCGGAAACCGACATCGGCCGCGCCGCGCTGCGCAAGGTGCTGGCCGGCGAGCTGAAGGCGGTGTTTCTCGCTCATCGCAGTTCGGACATCGTCACCGCGCTGCGGCTGATCGAGGAGTTCGATCTCGATGGCCAGATCGGCTACGGCACCGAAGCCTATCTGGTCGTCGACCGGCTGCGCGCTGCCGGCGTGCCGGTGCTGCTCGGTCCGCCCGGCCAACGCATTGCCGGCACCGAATCGCTCAATACCCGGCTGGACACCGCCGCTCGGCTCACGGCGGCCGGCTTGCCGTTCGCGTTCGGCATGGGCCACGAGGCCTACGTGCCGAAGAGCCGCATCGTGCTGCACGAAGTCGCACTGGCGGTCGGCAACGGGCTGGCGCCGGAGGCTGCCGTGCGGGCCGCGACCATCGATGCCGCCACCATGCTGGGCGTGGCCGACCGGGTCGGTTCGATCGCCGTGGGCAAGGACGCCGATCTGGTCCTGTTCGACGGCGATCCGTTCGAATACACCAGCCACGTGATCGGCGTAGTGATCGATGGCGTGGTGGTCAGTCGAGAGCAACGCTGAGAGAGAACCATGGAACAACACTTTCCGCTTTACGATGCCGACGGCACCGCCGATCTGCTGGATGCCATGGCCCGGCAGGCTGCGGCTGCCTTCGATGCGATGCCGCTTACCGTGCTTGGCGTGCTGCGCCGTGGCGCGCCGATTGCCGATGCGCTGACCCAACGGCTGGCGGCGCTGCGGCCGGACTGGGACATCGATCGGATAGACCTCAAGGTAAAGCGCTACAGCGACGATCTGCGCCTGCTGCACCCGGAGACCCGACTGGACGCCGATGCCGACCAGCAGGCGCGAGATTTTGCCGGCCGTCGGGTACTGGTGGTCGATGATGTGTTGTATCAGGGCCACTCGCTGATGCGGGTGGTCGAGTTCCTGCGCGGCCACGGCGCCGAGTTCATTCACGCGGCGGTGCTGGTGGATCGCTGCGTGCCGCGCCTGCCGATCCGCGCCGAGATCGTTGGCGCACGCCTGCAGATCGCGCCGGCCGACGTCATCGAGTGCAACATCCCGCCGTACGAGCCGGTCTGGCGCATCGATCTGTACCGGCTGGGCTGAGCCGCCGCGCGATCAGGGCGCGACGCGCACCTCGACCCGGGTCGCCGGCAGACCGCCGAGCGGCTCTCTCAATTGAATGCGCAGCCGGCCATCGCGACCCGACCAGCGTTGTTCGAGAGTTTGGGCATCCGGCCGGGATTGCCCGGTCAGGCGCCAACCGCGATCGGCCAGCGTCGCCTGAAGGTGTCCGGCGATTTCCTTCTGATCGCGCTCCACCAGGAAGTCCCGCCGGTCGCGCCCGCCGACCAGCAATCGGGCCGGGGCGGGCAGCGTCACGGCGTCCATCAGCCGCGCGGCAGCCGCCTCGCTGGGCAGCACGGTGACCGAGACCGTGAATCCCCCTGATTGTGCCAGCGCGCCGCTCGGCCACAGCGCCCAAAGCGCCAGCGCCAACATGGTCAGCCAAACCATGACGGTCTGCACGGCTGCATGCGAGCGCGGGCAAAGCGCCCGCGTCAGTGGGCGAGAAAACGGCGGGCGGCGATTGACCTTCATACAGAAGGTAGCGGCCGCTTTCCTGGCCGACTTTAGAGTTCGGTCAGGTCAACCCGCGAAATATGCGCTGTCCATCGCAGTTGGCTGTGCCGCCGGGCCTGCTCGCCAATGGCAAGGCGCCAGGAACGCCGGTCAGCGTCAGCCTCAGCGTCAGCCCGATACCGCCTGCAAGCTGATCCGGGTGGCCGAGAAGCCACCCATCGGCGCCTGCATCCGAATCAGCACGTGCTGCCCGTCGCGTACCCAAAGTTGTTCGGTCGAGCCGCAGGGCGAAACCGCTTCATCGGTCAGGCGCCAGCCGTCGCCCGGCATGGTTTTCCGGAAATATCCCGAAGCCGATGCCGGCGGCTGCTCCAGGATTGCTTCCCGACTATTGCGCGATATGGCGACCGCACGTGCGCCGCCGGGTAGCTGGACCTGCGCGAGCAGTGCGTCGATCGCCGGGCTGGGCAACACGACGACCGAAACTTGAAACCGCGATTCTCCGCAGTGCACCTGGACCGCAACCAGCGAGACGGCCAGTATGGCAACGGTTGCCAACACGATTCCGATACGGCTTTTCATGGAACACCTCCTTGCCTTTTAAGGGGTGCGTGTAACGCGACGAGTCGCGTTGTAGCCAGACTAGTCCTTACGGCCTGAATCGAGCTTGCTGCCGGTCGAAGTTTCGATGTGTCAGTGATAATTGTTACCAAATGTGCCGCGCAGCGTCACAGAAATTCGCCGCCGACGTCACTGCGCGCAGAGGGTTGATCCCGATAGCGGGCACTCAAAAATGTGATGGCAAGCACGATTTATCTTCAGATCATGGTCGAGGGCGCGAAGTTCATGGCTTCGCACCTGGCGTGGCCACCGTTGTCACTTGACATCCGACGCGGTATGGAACAGCCTCCCGCTCGGCCCGCTGGGCCCTGAGTCTGGCATCGGATGCCGTTGTGCTTCTTGATCCGCTGTCCGGCCTCGGAACGGCCAAGGCGCCGCCCGCGCGGCGCGCCTGCCTCGTGTCACGCGAAGATCATCAGGAACTCAACACGCAACCGACCACAGGGGTTAACCGAATCATGCGTAAGCTTTCACTCGTCTTGTGTACCGCCGCCGGCCTCGCGCTGAGCGCGCATTCCGCCGCGCAGACCGCCACCGGCAGCTTCAATGTCACCGCCACCGTGCAGGCCGCCTGCCAGGTGCTCAACACCAACGATCTTGTGTTCGGCGGCTACGACCCGCTCGCCGCCACCAACCTGACCGGCAGTACCACCTTCCAGGTCCGCTGCACCCGCAGCGCCGGCAACTTCATCGCGCTCAGCGAGGGTGCCAACGGCGATGCAACCAGCTGCCTCGATCGGGCGATGAATGGTCCAGGTGGGGACGCCCTCAGCTATGACCTGCTCGACGGCACCACCGCGTGGGGTTGCGGCGCCAACCAGGTTGCCTACACGGCGACGGTCAATTCGCCGGTGACCTTCACGGTCAACGGTTCGATCCCGGCCGGTCAGTTCGTCCAGGCGGGCGCCTACAGCGACACCATCACCATCACCGTCGACTTCTGATCCGGCCTGCCCGGCGCCGCTGAGGCGTCGGGTAGTCATCATGGTGTATCCGACCGGAAATCCGGGCCTTGCGAAGGGCCCGACACCGTTCGCGCGTTCGGCTACGCGCGTGATGCTGTGTGCGCTGGCTCTCATTTTCGGACTGGGGCCGGCCCTGGCACGGGATTTCTCGGTCTATCCGGTGCGGATCGAACTGCGTCCCGAACGCGCTGCCGAGACCGTGGTGCTCAGTCACCGCGATGATCGGGAACTGCGGTTTGAAGTGTCCTATCAGGCGTGGGACATGGACGAAAGCGGCGTGTGGCAGCTGAGCGACAACGATGAGTTGCTGGTCCACCCGCTGCAGATCGCCGTGCCGGCCCAAGGCAACGCGACGCTGAGAGTTGGCTTCTTGGGCGTGCCCGACGGCCGGCAGCGCGCCTGGCGGCTGTTCGTCCAGCAACTGCCGGACGAGATCGAGGCCGAGACGGTGCAGATACAGGTGCTTACCCGCCTCAGCCTGCCGGTGTTTTTCGGTCCCGGCGATGCCGCGCCCCAGGTGCAGATTGAGCGTGCGCGCGCCGAGGCTGGCGAGTTGCGCTTCGAGCTGAGCAATGCCGGTGAGGGCTACCTCGGGCCACAGCGGCTGACCCTGTACTTTCTCGATGAAACCGGTGAGCTGATCGAGAGTACGGGCGCTGATGCCGGTTACGTACTTGCCGGCCGGCGTCTGCCGCTGACGGTGCCGCTGTCCAGTGAGGCGTGTGCGCGGATTCGCACCGTCGTGGTGGATGTGCCCGAAGCGCGCATGGAAGCGACCGCGCCGATTTCGGAGCATGACCGCTCATGCGACCGCTGAGCGCGCATGTCGATCGCCGCCCTTGGCTTGTCCTGATCGGTCTGTATCTCTGGCTCGGCCTGGCGCGCGCCCAGGACAGCGAAGAACTGCTCCTGCTCGATCTCTGCCTCGATGGCACCTGCATCGGCGTGGTGCCGGTGCTGGTGGTGCCCGATGCGCTGTGGATCGATGAGGCAGCGGTCGACGCGGCGGGCCTTTCGCTACCGGATGGCAGCGGCGCGCGCCGGGCGGTGCGTAGCCGCCCTTTTGTCCGGATCGCCGACTTGCCCGAAATCGCCAGCGGCGAGGTGGACCGGGTAGCGATGCGGCTCAACCTCAAGCGCCGGATCGACACCCTGCCGATGCAGTCGCGCCGGGTCACCGAACTCAACCGCCCCGAGGACCGCTCCGGCGCCGTCAGTTTTCCGCTTACCGCCAGTCTCGACTACGCCGCCAGCGTCGGCGACCTGACGCCCGACAACGTGTTTGTCGACGGCCGCATCGGCAAGAAGTACCTGGTGCTGCGCGCCAACGCTGCCTGGGACGAGGACGAGGATTACCGGCGTGGCCTGGTTCGTCTGGAATGGGATCGGCCGGACAAGCTGGTGCGCTGGACCGCTGGCGACCAGTTCGCCACCAGCCCCGAGGTGCTGGCCTCCAGCGCGTTGCTCGGTGGCATCGGTGTCGCCCGGTCGTTCGAGCAGGATCCGTTCCTGGTCACCTTTCCGCAGCCCTACCTGGCCGGCCTGCTGGAGACACCGGGCACGGTCGAGATCTATTCCAACGGCGTGCTGATCGGGCGGCAGAGTCTGTCGGCCGGGCCGTTCTCGCTGGAGAACATCGGCCTGCCGACCGGACGCAGCGATATCGAGCTGGTGTTCCGCGACAGTTTCGGCAACCGCCGCCAGCTCGACTCGCAATCCTTCTACGTGGGCGGCGGGCAATTGGCCGCCGGGCTGAGCGATTTTGCGGTGCGGGTGGGCATGCCGCGCGAATCGGCACTGGGCGGCGGCTATGGCGACCAGCCGGCGTTGCAGGCGTGGTATCGCCGAGGGCTGAGCGCCTACCTCACGGTGGGCGGTGCAGTCGAGGCCGATGAACACGGTCAGGCCGGCTACGTCTCGCTGGCCAGCAGTTTCGCCGGTGGCGAATTGGGCTTGTCGATCGCCGCCGCCGACAGCGATTTCGACGGCCCGGCATTGGCCTACGCCGCCAGCTATGGCTGGCAGCAGCGCGGCTTCGGTTTCAACGCCGGATGGCGTCGGCGGGAGACCGGCTTTCGCAGCCTGGGCGAACTGGCCGATTCGACCGCCGATGTTCGCGAGGATGCCTTCGTGAGCGTCGGCACCATCTTCGAAAGCAGCTTCTCGATCCGTGCCAACGGCTCGCGCAACAACGACGGCCGCTCGCCGGTGTCGTATCGCTATGGTCTGGATCTTGGCTATCGCCCGAGTTCGCTGCTGCAGGGGCAACTGTCGGTCCAGCGCACCGAGACGGCAGGCCTGGATGACACGGCTGTTCTGCTGAATCTGGCCTTCAGCTTCGACATCGGCCGATCGGGCTGGCAGCCAAGCAGCGCCAGCTTCGGCGCCGACTGGCGCGAGGACGGCGGGCTTGGCGTGGCCGCCGATGTCCGCCGATATCGCCCGTTCGGCGAAGGCTATGGCTACGACCTCAGCCTGCGCGAGGGCGCCGGGCCGGGCTCGGCGTTCGGCCGGGCGGAGTATCAGGGGCGCTACGGCCGCTACACCGCCGAGGCGCAGCGGGTGGAGGGCAGCGCTACCCGTGGCCGGTTCGAGGCCAGCGGCAGCATCACCGCCGTTGGCGGTCGCGCCCATCTGAGCCCGCCAACCGACAGCGGCTTCGCCCTGGTCCGCATTCCCGGCATGGCCGGCGTGGAAGTGCTGCGCGAAAACCAGCCGGTCGGTCGCACCGATGCCCGTGGCGATCTGCTGGTTCGCGATCTGCTGCCGTTCTATCCCAACCGGATCGCGCTCGATTCCGACAGCATCCCGATGAGTCATCGCCACGGCGAACTTTCGCGCTGGGTCCACGCCCCGCATGGCGCCGGGGTCCTGGTCGAATTCGACGTCAAACCGCTGCGCGCGGTGACCGGCCGGCTGATCGACGGCACCGATGGCGCGCCGCTGGCCGGCGGGCGGGTGCTTTGGAGCAGTCTGGAAGGCGATGTCGACTATTGGTTGGGCCTGCAGGGCACGTTCTATCAGGAAGACCTGGCGCCGGGCGAAACCGTTTGGCGGGTCCGCGCCAAGGGTCAGGAATACCGCTGCGATCTCGATGTGCCGGCCGCCGCCGGCATGAAGACGCTGGGTGAAATTCCCTGCCAGGCGATGCCGCGCCAGCTCGACGCCTGGCAGCGGTTCGGACGGAGCTAGCCGGCATGTTTCGTGAGTCTCAAACGCCCTCGTTTGTCTCGTGTCCGCACCAGGAATGGTTCCCGGTCGGCCGCACAGCCCGACACGCCGCTCCTTCGAGACAACCCCTTGTTCGAGCACTATCCTGCGCGCGCATCGCGCGAATTCATGAAGCATGCGGGTCAGTCATGACCGGGTCGCGCTCGACAGATGGCACCTGTGGGGTTGGCTCATGAACCGAACGTGGGCACGGATCGAAATCATGCTGGTGCTGACCCTGGCTTCGGCGTCGATGCCGGCGCTGGCCCAGCAATGCGCAATCCAGAGTGTCACGCCATTGGCCTTCGGTGCCTACGACCCGACTGCCGTCGCGCCGGACGACGCGACGGGCGCGTTTGAAGTCCGCTGCTCGCCGCGCACATCCTACAGAGCGCGAATCTCGACCGGCGCATCCGGCGGATTTTTCCCGCGCACCATGGTGCAAGGCCCCAATGCGCTGGCCTATAACCTGTTTCGAGAAGCGGCGCGGGTCACCGTCTGGGGTGACGGCAGTGGGGGAACGCAGGTGGTCACGGTGGGCGATTCCGGCCCGCCCGGCAATCCGGTGACGGTGACCATCTTCGGCCGGGTGCCTGCCGGTCAGTGGGTTGCTGCCGGTACCTATACCGACACGTTGGATGTGACCATCGAGTTTTAGTCGTCCCGCTGCCTGCAGCGGGGGGCGCGATACGCCGTGCAATGGCAGTGCTGGCGTGATTTGCGGTGATGATGCAACCGGATTCGCCCCGCATTCTGCCGAGTCGTGTCGCGCATCCTGAGGCGATTGGCTGGCGCATCACTGACCGTTTTGCTCAGTCGCCTCAGCGACGGCTTGGCCCTGAGCGCCGCACCCGCCACAATAGGGCCTTCACCTTCCTGTCATCGGACTCACAGGCCATGGCCGAAACCAAAGAAGCGACCGTTCCCGATATCGGCGATTACTCCGATGTTCCCGTCATCGAAGTCTTGGTCAAGGTCGGCGATCGGGTCGAAAAGGATCAGGGGCTGGTCACCCTGGAATCGGACAAGGCCACCATGGAAGTGCCAGCGCCCTTTGCCGGCACGGTCAAGGAGATCAGGGTCAAGACCGACGACCGGGTGTCGCAGGGCACCGTGGTCGCCGTGCTGGAGCCGGCCGATGGCGATGCTGCGGCGGCCAAGGCAGCGCCAGAGAAAGCGCCTGACAAGTCATCCGACAAGAAATCCGACAAGGCACCCGACAAGGCGTCCGACAAGGCCGAGCCGGACGAGGCGAGCGAACCGGCGCGCGAAAAGCCGGCCACCGCTTCCGATGAAAGCAAATCCGAAGCAAATCGCAGCGCCGATGCGCCGACGCCGCGCAGTCCGCCGATCGAGTTTTCAGCAGCCGAACTGATGCCCGACAAGGTGCCCTATGCCAGTCCGGCCATCCGCGTACTGGCCCGCGAACTGGGTGTCGACCTGGCCAAAGTGACCGGCAGTGGGCGCAAGGGCCGCATCATCAAGGAAGACGTGCAGGCCTTCGTCAAGAAGGCGCTGTCAGGCGCCACGCCGGCCGCTTCCAGTGCCGGCGGACTGAATCTGATTCCCTGGCCGAAAGTGGACTTCACCAAATTCGGCGAAGTCCGGGCCGAGCCGCTGTCGCGCATCAAGAAACTGTCCGGCGCCAATCTGGCGCGCAACTGGGCGATGATTCCGCACGTCACCCAGCAGGATCTGGCCGACATCACCGAGATGGAAGCGTTCCGCAAGCAGCTGGGCACCGAACACAAGGACGTGAAAATCACCCCGCTGGTGTTTCTGATCAAGGCTGTGGTCGCCGCATTGAAGGCGTTCCCCAATTTCAACGCCTCACTGGATGAAACCGGCGAGAACCTCATCCTCAAGCAGTACTACAACATCGGCATCGCCGTCGATACGCCGGACGGACTGACCGTGCCGGTGATCCGCGACTGCGAAAAGAAAGGCCTGTTGGATTTGGCCGGCGAGCTGGCGGAGGTTTCGAAGAAGGCGCGCGACAAGAAACTGAGCCCGGCCGACATGAGCGGCGGCTGTTTTTCGATAAGCTCGCTGGGCGGGATCGGCGGTACCGGGTTCACGCCGATCATCAATGCCCCGGAGGTGGCCATCCTGGGTGTATCCCGCTCCAGCATGCAGCCGGTCTGGGACGGCAATGAGTTCCGGCCGCGACTGATGCTGCCGCTGTCCTTGAGCTACGACCACCGGGTGATCGATGGTGCTGCGGCGGCGCGGTTCACGACCTATCTGGCGGCGGCGCTGACCGACTTGCGCCGCTTGCTGCTCTGAACGCCGGTGCGGGCTGAACGTGCTGGCCCGTACCAGCACCGGGCGCGATTACAGGCGCAGCCCGGCGGAAATACGGCCGGCGTCGCGGGCCGACCGGTCGACCGTGCTCTCGGTGCAGCTGACCGTCTCCTGGCTGGCATGGCCGGTCGGCTGAACCAGGCGAATGGCGGCAGGTGCGGCCCATTGGGCAAGGACGAACAGGGCGATGAAGGCGACGGCGCACAGGGCGCGGAAGAATTGCTGGCTGATCGGGCTGATCGGGCTGGTCGAGCTGGTCATGGCGAACTCCGTGAAGCGGTCATGTGTGGTGTTGTAGTGAAGTAAAACACCTATGCAGCAAGTTGCCAATAGGCCGGTGGTCATGCCCGTCGCGTCATTCACCATCAGTTCAGGAAATGCTGCGGCCCGGTTGCCGGGGCGGACTGGCTACAATCGACAACAGATCACCGACACAGGAGCAGACAGGATGGCGAGCAGGATGGATGTCAAGGTTCCCGATATCGGCGATTTCGACGCCGTGCCGGTCATCGAGCTGCTGGTGCAGGTGGGCGATACCGTCGCCAAGGACCAGGGGCTGGTCACCCTCGAATCGGACAAGGCGACCATGGAAGTGCCGTCGCCGGCTGCCGGCACGGTGCTCGAGCTGCGGGTGGCGATCGACGACAAGGTCGGCGAAGGCAGCGTGGTGGCGGTGCTTGAAGTCGAGGCCGCAGGCGACGGCACGACCGATTCGGACACCAAAGACAGCAAGCCCCAGCCGAAGTCGGACACCAAGGGCAGCACGCCCAAATCCGAGTCGGACAGCGACGGCTCCGGCGACAAGGCCGGCGCATCCGCCGCCGCAACCGGGGCCGATCGCAGCGCAGCGTCGGACAAGGAGGCACCGAAGGCGGCCAGCGCATCCGGTCGCAAGGCCGACATCGTGTGCCGGCTGGTCGTTCTGGGCGCGGGGCCGGGCGGATATACGGCGGCGTTCCGGGCGGCCGATCTGGGTCTCGACACCGTGCTGATCGAACGCTACCCCGCGCTTGGCGGCGTGTGTCTCAACGTCGGTTGCATTCCGTCCAAGGCGCTGCTGCATGCGGCGGCGGTGATCGACGAGGCGGCCCACGCCGCCGACTATGGCGTGGGTTTCGGCGAGCCAAGGATCGACCTCGACACCCTGCGCAGCCACAAGGACAAAGTCGTTGGTCAGTTGACCAAGGGCCTGGCCGGCATGGCCAAACAGCGCAAGGTGCGCGTGGTCCAGGGCGTGGGCCGTTTCCTGTCGGCCAACGAGATCGAAGTGACGGGCGAGGAAGGCGCCACGCTGCTTCGCTTCGAGCAGTGCATCATCGCGGCCGGCAGCCAGCCGGTGAAGCTGCCCGGTTTCCCGTGGGACGATCCGCGGGTGATGGATTCGACCGACGCCCTGGATCTGGCCGACATTCCAAAGCGGCTGCTGGTGGTCGGCGGCGGCATCATCGGACTGGAAATGGCCACCGTCTACCGCGCGCTGGGCAGCGAGGTGACCGTGGTCGAGCTGATGGATCAGCTGATGCCGGGCGCAGACAAGGATCTGGTCAAGCCGCTGGCCGATCGGCTGAAGAAGCTCGGCGTCGCCGTGCATCTCAAGGTCAAGGCGACCGAGGTCAAGGCACAGAAGAACGGCATCAAGGTGGCATTCGACGGTGAAAAAGCCCCGGACGCCAAACTCTTCGATCGCGTGCTGGTGTCGGTTGGCCGGGCGCCGAACGGTGGCAAGCTCGATGCCGACAAAGCCGGCGTCACCGTCACCGACCGTGGATTCATCCCGGTCGACCGGCAGATGCGTACCAGCGCCGAACATATCTTCGCCATCGGAGACCTGATCGGCCAGCCGATGCTGGCGCACAAGGCCAGCCACGAGGGCAAGCTGGCCGCCGAAGTGGCGGCCGGCGAAAAACGCGAGTGGGTCGCGCGGGTGATTCCCAGCGTCGCCTATACCGATCCCGAGATCGCCTGGGTCGGCGTCACCGAAAACGAAGCCAAGGCCAAGGGTCTGGCCGTCGGCGTGGGCAAGTTTCCGTGGGCGGCCAGTGGCCGGGCCATCGGAATCGGCCGTACCGAGGGGTTCACCAAGCTGCTGTTCGATGAGGCCACGCATCGGGTCATCGGCGCCGGCATCGTCGGCCCGCATGCCGGGGACCTGATCGCCGAGCTGGCCTTGGCCATCGAAATGGGCTGCGAGGCCGGCGATATCGGCCACACCATCCACCCGCATCCGACGCTCAGCGAATCGGTCGGCATGGCAGCCGAAGTCTACGAGGGCACCATCACCGACCTGTATCTGCCGAAGAAGCGCTGATCGGGCGCAGTTCAAACGGCCGCGCCGGCCCGCGGAAGGTCAGGCAAGTCGGTGTCTGGGAGCGAAGTTCGAGCTCCGCCGGTGAGCGTCAGGCTGCCGCCGGCTCCGGACTCGATGCCTGGGTGCTGCTGCGCCTGAAGTGCTTCCAGAGTTTCTCGTGAAAATGGAACGCCACCGTGTTGCAGGCCGGCTCGACCAGCGCCAGCGCCCCACCGGCCCATACGCTGCCGGTGAAGGCATAGCCGACGGTGAAGGCGACGACGGTGTGGACGGCGGCAAAGCTGAGGGTCTTGGCCATTGCACTCTCCCGATGCGAATAAGTCGCATTGGCAGGATGAGAGACGGCTGGCGCACTTTCAAATCGATTGTTTTGCATGTTTCCATAGTCCACATCAATATACTGCCCGGCTAACCGCACCGATCGTCCGCGAAACAGTAGACCTTGGTCTTGCTTGTGCCTGCCTGGCTTGTCGCTGATTGGGGCCGACTGCTATACTTTTGCGGCTTTAGGGATCGCCGCCAAACACCGTGATTCAAGCGACCCGCAGCGCTCGGCGTTCCACCTTCCTGATTCCAGCCGCTCAGGCGAGTCTGGGATTGGCAGCGGGCGGATTGACCGCCGCGCTGGTCGGCATGGAAGAAGCGATCGGCGTCGGTCTGGGTGCCTTCGTCGTCGCGCTGGGGTTTCTGGTGTTCGGCTGGCGGACGACCCTGCGTTCGCCGATTGTTGCGGCTGAACGCGCGTTCGGAAGGCTGATCCTCGGATCGGTCCTCAAGTGGCTGGTCATCGCCGCCGGATTGGTGTCTGCCATGACGGCGAGCGGATTTCCACCGAATTTCGTGCTGGGTGGCGCCTTATTGGCCTGTCTGGCGTTTTTTTTCTGCCTGCCATGGTTGCTTCGATGATCGACCTGCTGAAAGCCGCTGGCGACAGCCCAAGCGAATACGTCACCCATCATCTCAAGCACTGGACCTGGTCGCTGGACGGCAGTGCCTTCTGGACTGTCAACGTCGACAGTCTGCTGATGTCGGTGATGATCGGCACGATCGGCATGGGCCTGTTCTGGCTGGTCGGCCGCCGCGTCACGGCCGGCGTGCCGTCGCGCTTTCAGGCGTTCATCGAGATCGCCGTCGAATTCATCGACGGCCAGGTGCGCGATGTCTTCCACGGCGACCGCCGTTTCGTGGCACCGCTGGCGCTGACCATCTTCGTCTGGATATTCCTGATGAACGCGATGAAGATGCTGCCGGTCGATCTGCCGCCGGGCATCGCCCACAGCATGGGCGCAGAGTATTTCCGCGCCGTGCCGACCACCGATCTGAACATCACGCTGGCGATGTCGATGACGGTGCTCATTCTGATGTTCGCCTTCGCGGTGAAGGCCAAGGGTGGCTTCGGCTTCGCCAAGGAACTGTTCACCGCGCCGTTTCACGCCCACAGCATGGGCATGAAACTGGTGCTGGCGCCGGCCAACTTCGGCCTCAACGTCATCGAGTACCTGTCCAAGCCGGTCAGTCTGGCGATGCGGCTGTTCGGCAACATGTATGCCGGCGAGCTGGTGTTCCTGCTGATTGCCCTGCTGGGCGCGGCCGGCGGCAATCTGCTGCTGGAAGCTGGCCTGGGTGCCAAGGCGGGCGGCGGCCTGGCGTTCCTCGGCGCCGTTCTGGCCGGCGCGGGCTGGTCGATCTTCCACATCCTGGTCATCACGCTGCAGGCCTTCATTTTCATGATCCTCACGGTGGTCTATCTGTCGATGTCCACCGAGTCGCACTGAACCGCTGCACCCTTATCCCTTTCATTCACCCGATCAACCGCTGCACGATCCCAAGCAAGAGGAAATCACCATGGATCTGTCCCTCGTTACCGCCATTCAGAGCAGCACCGCGCTGGCCATCGGCATCATCATCGGTCTGGGCGCACTCGGTGCCTGTATCGGTATCGGCATCATGGGCTCGAAGTTCCTGGAGTCGGCCGCCCGTCAGCCGGAGCTGGTGCCGATGCTGTCCGGCCGCATGTTCCTGCTGGCCGGCCTGATCGACGCCGCGTTCATCATCGGTCTGGCCATCGCGCTGTTCTTCGCGTTCGCCAACCCGCTGCTGGCCCCGCTGGCCGGCTGAAGCCTGCGTTCTGGTTCCGCCCGGTCGCCGGTTGGGCCGGCGGCCGCGACGTTTCCTGACACACGCGGAGTACGCGCATGGATATCAATGCAACCTTTATCGGACAGGCGCTCGCGTTTGCGATCCTGATCTGGTTTTCGTACAAGTTCGTCTGGCCACCGCTGACCAACGCGATCGACGAGCGGCAGAAGAAGATCGCCGACGGATTGGCGGCTGCCGAGCGCAGCAAGAAGGATCTGGCGCAGGCCGAGGACAAGGTCAACGAGGTGCTCAAGGAGGCGCGCTCCAAGGCCAACGAGATCATCGACCAAGCCCACCAGCGCGGCAACCAGATCATCGAGCAGGCCAAGAACGAAGCCGTCGCCGAGGCCAATCGCCAGAAGGCGCTGGCCCAGACCGAAATCGACCTGGCAGCCAACCGGGCGCGCGAGCAGTTGCGCGGCCAGTTTGCCGCTCTGGCGATTTCCGGCGCCGAGCGCCTGATCAAGCGGGAAATCGACCCGGCCGCGCACAAGGCGCTGCTGGACGAGTTCGCCGCCGAGCTGTGATCGACATGCCGAACCTGGCCACTGCCCGTCAGATCGACCGACCGCTGCCCGGCGGCGGTTTTTGGCGGGCGGCTTCGGGTTTGGCGCAGCCGGGTCGCACCGGCCGGTCGATCCGTTCACCGCTCCGGTTTGCCTCGACCGCCAGGGATTCCGGTCGCCGCCGCTTCGTTTCCGAATCGGGCGCGCCGGCTTTCCTTCACCTTTCGCGAGTAGTCGACTGATGTCAGAACCTCTCACCCTAGCCCGGCCCTACGCGCGCGCCGCGTTCAGTCTGGCGAACCAGCACAGCGAACTGCCGGCCTGGTCGGCCCTGCTGGAGTTTGCCGCCCAGGCCGTGGCGCAGCCCCAGGTGGCCGCGATCATCGGTCACCCCTCGCTGAGCCACGATGCCCAGGTCGAGCTGCTGGCGTCCGATGACGCGGGTGCGCTGTTCAAGCGCTTCCTGCTGACGCTGGCGGAGAACCGTCGACTCGTGCTGCTGCCGGAAATCGCCGCGCTGTTTGCGGCCCTGCGCGCCGAGGCGGAAAAGACCGTCAGAGCCCGGGTGGTCACCGCCACCGAGGCCGACCCGGAGCAGTTGGAGAAGATCAAGAGCGCGCTGCGTCGGCGCTTCGGCCGCGAGGTCGCGATGGAGACCTCGATCGATCCCAGCCTGATCGGCGGCGTGCTGGTGCAGGCCGGCGACGTGGTGATCGATGGTTCGATCCGCAACAAACTCGAACGGCTGCGCTCGGCGCTGTGAACGCCGGGGATGAAAAATCGGGAAGCGCAATCCGGACGCGCGGGGCAGAGCGCAACGCGGTCCAGCACGGGCGATTCCCCATTTTCCATTTCCGCATTACCCCATAGTTGAAACGAAACCCCGGGCGTCACGCCACGACGCACGACCAAGGAACCGACAATGACCACCACCCAGCTCAATCCTTCTGAAATCAGCGAACTGATCAAGGCCCGCATCGAGAAGGCGCAGCTTGGCGCCGAATCCCGGAATCAGGGAACGCTGACCTCGGTGTCCGACGGTATCGTCCGCGTCCACGGCCTGGCCGACGTGATGCAGGGCGAAATGATCGAACTGCCGCACAACACCTTCGCGCTGGCGCTGAACCTCGAGCGCGACTCGGTCGGCGCCGTGGTGCTGGGCGAGTATGAGCAGCTGCGCGAAGGCGACACCGCAAAAACCACCGGCCGCATTCTGGAAGTGCCGGTCGGCCCGGCCCTGCTCGGTCGCGTGGTCGACGCCCTGGGGCGTCCGATCGACGGCAAGGGCGAGATCAACGCCGAACAGACCGCGCCGGTCGAAAAAGTGGCGCCCGGCGTGATCTGGCGCAAGTCGGTGTCGCAGCCGGTGCAGACCGGCTACAAGTCGGTCGACAGCATGATCCCGATCGGCCGCGGCCAGCGCGAGCTGATCATCGGCGATCGCCAGACCGGCAAGACCGCCCTGGCCATCGACGCGATCATCAACCAGAAGTCCACCGGCGTTAAGTGCATCTACGTCGCCATCGGCCAGAAGGCCAGCTCGATTGCCGGCGTGGTCCGCAAGCTGGAAGAGAACGGTGCCCTGGCGCACACCATCGTGGTTGCCGCCACCGCGTCCGAGTCGGCCGCCATGCAGTACATCAGCGCCTACTCCGGCTGCACGATGGGCGAGTACTTCCGCGATCGCGGCGAAGACGCGCTGATCATCTACGACGATCTGTCCAAGCAGGCCGTCGCCTACCGTCAGATATCCCTGCTGCTGCGCCGCCCGCCGGGCCGCGAAGCGTATCCGGGCGACGTGTTCTATCTCCACTCCCGCCTGCTCGAGCGCGCTGCGCGGGTCAACGAGGAGTGGGTCGAGAAGTACACCGATGGCGCCGTCAAGGGCAAGACCGGCTCGCTGACCGCGCTGCCGATCATCGAAACCCAGGCCGGCGACGTCTCGGCCTTCGTGCCGACCAACGTC
This sequence comes from Lysobacteraceae bacterium, assembly GCA_034376725.1. GTDB lineage: Bacteria > Pseudomonadota > Gammaproteobacteria > Xanthomonadales > Xanthomonadaceae > UBA11164. Next base: position 18,321 of record JAXMJH010000077.1, read on the forward strand.
ATCTCGATCACCGATGGCCAGATCTTCCTGGAAACCGACCTGTTCAATGCCGGCATCCGCCCGGCGGTGAACGCCGGCATCTCGGTGTCCCGCGTCGGTGGCGCCGCCCAGACCAAGATCATGAAGAAGCTGTCCGGCGGCATCCGCATTTCGCTGGCCCAGTACCGCGAGCTGGCGGCGTTCTCGCAGTTCGCTTCCGATCTGGACGAGGCCACCCGCAAGCAGCTCGAACGCGGCCAGCGGGTCACCGAACTGATGAAGCAGTTGCAGTACGCGCCGATGAGCATCGCCCAGATGGCGCTGTCGATCTATGCCGTCAACGAGGGCTATCTCGACGACGTGACGCTGAACAAGATCATCCCGTTCGAGTCCGGACTGCACGCCCACTTCGCCAACACCCAGGGCGCGCTGATGGAGAAGATCACCGAGACCGGCGACTGGAACGACGAAATCGAGTCGGCATTCAAGACCGGAATCCAGGAGTTCAAGGCTACCGGCTCATACTGAGCCGGTGGGAATCGGGAATCGGTAATGGGAAATCGTTGGAGCGGGGCAGGGGTGATCCGGCGGGAGACCGCTTGACGATTCCCGACTCCCCAATCCCGATTCCCGCAAAACGAGCAAAGCGAGCAAGCCCATGGCCAGTGGCCGCGAAGTCAAAACCAAGATCAAGAGCATCCAGAACACCCGCAAGGTGACCCGTGCGCTGGAAATGGTCTCGGCGTCCAAGATCCGCAAGGCGCAGGACCGGATGAAGGCGTCGCGTCCCTATGCCCGGTTGATGCGCCAGGTGATTGGCCATATTGCCCAGGCGAATTCCGAGTACCAGCATCCGTTCCTGATCGAACGCGAGCAGGTCAAGCGCGTCGGGTATGTGATCGTGTCGACCGACCGCGGCCTGTGCGGCGGGCTGAATTCCACGCTGTTTCGCACCGTGCTGGGCGACATCCGGCGCTGGCAGGAAAAGGGCGTGGAAATCGATCTGGTCTGCATCGGTCAGAAGGCCACCGCGTTCTTCCGCCGGCTCAAGCTCAACATGCTCGGCTCGGTGACCCACCTGGGCGAAAAGCCCCAGCTGGCCCAGCTCATCGGCGTCATCAAGGTGATGCTCGACGGCTACAGCGAAGGCAGGATCGACCGGGTCCAGCTGTGCTACAACGATTTCATCAACACCATGACCCAGCGCAACACGATCGATGCGCTGCTGCCGTTGCCGCCGACCGATGACCTGGACACCCGCCACCAGTGGGACTACCTGTACGAGCCGGGCGCCGAACAGGTGCTGGGCGAAGTGCTGACCCGATACATCGAATCGGTGGTCTATCAGGCGGTGCTGGAGAATCTCGCTTCCGAACACGCCGCGCGCATGGTCGCGATGAAGGCCGCTTCGGACAACGCCAGCAAGTTGATCGACACGCTGAACCTGATCTACAACAAGGCCCGCCAGGCAGCGATCACCCAGGAAATCTCGGAGATCGTCGGCGGCGCAGCGGCGGTGTGATCACGGCCGGGAATCGGGAATTGAGAATCGGGATTCGCAAGAGCGGCTCGCGGTGTGCTTTTGACCAATCCCGATTCCCGATTCCCGAAAACGAACAGATGGCCGAACGCGGCCAGTCGAGCAGATAGCTAAACCGGAGCAACAAAAATGAGCCAGGGCAAAATCGTTCAAATCATCGGCGCCGTTGTCGACGTCGAATTTCCCCGCGCGGATGTGCCGAAGATCTACGATGCACTCAAGGTGGAAAACACCGAGATCACGCTCGAGGTCCAGCAGCAGTTGGGCGACGGCATCGTGCGCACCATCGCGCTCGGATCGACCGACGGCCTCAAGCGCAACCTGATCGCCAACAACACCGGCAAGGGCATTGCGGTTCCGGTCGGCACCGGCACGTTGGGCCGGATCATGGACGTGTTGGGCAACACCATCGATGAAGCCGGCCCGGTCGATGCCGCCGATCATTGGGAAATCCACCGCGCCGCGCCGTCCTACGAGGAACAGGCCGCGACCGACGAACTGCTGGAAACCGGCATCAAGGTCATCGACCTGATGTGCCCGTTCGCCAAGGGCGGCAAGGTCGGCCTGTTCGGCGGCGCCGGCGTCGGCAAGACCGTCAACATGATGGAGCTGATCAACAACATCGCCAAGGAGCACTCGGGCCTGTCGGTGTTCGCCGGCGTCGGCGAGCGTACCCGCGAAGGCAACGATTTCTACCACGAGATGAAGGACTCCAACGTCCTCGACAAGGTCGCGATGGTCTACGGCCAGATGAACGAGCCGCCGGGCAACCGCCTGCGCGTGGCGCTGACCGGCCTGACAATGGCCGAATATTTCCGCGACACCAAGGACCAGGCCACCGGCAAGGGTCGCGATGTCCTGCTGTTCATCGACAACATCTACCGCTACACCCTGGCCGGCACCGAGGTTTCGGCGCTGCTCGGCCGCATGCCTTCGGCGGTGGGCTACCAGCCCACGCTGGCCGAAGAAATGGGCGTCCTGCAGGAGCGCATCACCTCGACCAAGACCGGCTCGATCACCTCGATCCAGGCCGTCTACGTGCCTGCCGACGACCTGACCGACCCGTCGCCCGCGACCACCTTCGCGCACCTCGACGCCACCGTGGTGCTGTCGCGCAACATCGCCTCGCTGGGTATCTACCCGGCGGTCGATCCGCTCGATTCCACCAGCCGTCAGCTCGACCCGAACGTGATCGGCCACGAGCACTACGACACCGCGCGCCGAGTCCAGGCCACCCTGCAGAAGTACAAGGAGCTCAAGGACATCATCGCCATCCTGGGCATGGACGAATTGAGCGAAGACGACAAGCTGTCGGTGTCCCGCGCCCGCAAGATCGAGCGCTTCTTCTCCCAGCCGTTCCACGTCGCCGAAGTCTTTACCGGCTCGCCGGGAAAATATGTCACGCTGAAGGAAACCATCCGCGGCTTCAAGATGATCGTCGACGGCGAATGCGACCATATCCCGGAGCAGGCGTTCTACATGGTCGGCGGTATCGACGAAGCGATCGAGAAAGCGAAGAAAGTCGCGGCCTGAACCACGACTCTCGGGAATCGAGAATAGGGAATCGGGAATCGCAGGAGCATGAGCCCGAGGTTCGCCGCTTCTAACGGTTCCCCACTCCCGATTCCCCATTCCCATCGAGCGAAGCGAGAGAGACATGAGCACCATCCGTTGTGAAATCGTCAGCGCCGAGGAAGAGATTTTTCGCGGCGAGGTGTCTCTCGTCGTGGCTACCGGCGAACTCGGCGAGCTGGGCATCGCGCCCCGCCATGCCCCGTTGATCACCCGGCTCAAACCCGGCTACGTTCGGGTCACCGGCGAAGACGGCGAGCCTCAGGAGTTCTACGTGTCCGGCGGCATCCTGGAGGTGCAGCCGCAGTTGGTCACGGTGCTGGCCGACACCGCAGTGCGCGCCAAGGACCTGGACGAAGTCGCGGCCCAGCAGGCCAAGGACGAAGCCGAGCGTGCCCTGGCCAACCGCACGGATGCCATCGAAGTGGCCGAGGCGCAAGCCCGTCTGGCCGAGGCGGTTGCCCAGTTGCAGGCGCTGGAGCGGCTGCGCAAGAACCTCAAGCACTAGTGTCGCGTTCCATTCTGTTTGGAACTTAAGCGATGGGCTTGATCTTGCCTTGCTTCGGTTGCCCTTGCTCTTGGCTCTAAAACCCCGTTCGTCTCGCACCGAGCAGCGGAGTCGGGCTCGGGGGAAAGGCGCCCGTGTTTGAGGCCATGGATGGCCGCGGTCGGCCGCTACGAGGCGGCGCCTTCGCTCCGCTCGGTGGCGCCGGCCCGTGTCCGGCGAGCTGCGCCGGGCACCGCGCGGGCTTCATCCGCGCGGTGCGAGACGGGGTGTCCTTCTCTTTGGTTACGTTCTCTTGGACAAGCAAGAGAACGTAACTCGCTGCCCGAAGGGCAGTGAAAGCTCAGGCTCTGGCCCTGACTGCCACACGGATCGGCAGATCATCTGAATACGTTCCGTCCAGAACGCAAAACAAACCAGCGGCCCGTCGGACGTTGGTCGACCCCCGCGACATCCCCCGCGCTCAGCGATATATCCAGTTGCGTGCCAGGAAGAAACTGACCAGCGCCAGGCCGCCTTCGACGGCCGGCTTTGCCAGCCAGGCCATCTGAAGGCCGAGCTGCCGGCTGACCAGTTCCATCAGCACCGAGCTGATTGCCGTCAACGCCAGCCAGACGATGACGAAGCGCAGCAGCTGTTTTCTGCCGACGCGCGATTGGCCCTGGGCCGCGAAGGTGACTCGGCCGTTGAGCCAGAAACCGAGGCCGGCGCCAGCGACCCGGCTGATCAGGTTGGCCGGCACGGTGGGCATGCCCAGCGCGGTCTGCGCCACGAACAGCGCCCAGTCGACCGCCAGCTGCGCGGCCCCGACCAGCACGAAATGGCTGCCCTGACGGAACAGGCTCATGGTTGCCAGAGCCTTCTGGCCAGATCGCGGGCAACCACCGGATCGATCGCCGGCTCCGGCCCCGGTGGAAGCCGCCAGAGCGTCGCGTCGCCGTAGCTGTCCACGCGTTCGGCGCGCAGGGCTTCGATCTGTTCCGGCAGCCGTGGCCAAAGAGGCTCGCCGCTGAGAATCACGTGGGTGAATCCAAATTCGTGGATGAAGTTGGTTAGCGGCTCTGTGCTTTCCGCCTTGGCCAGCGCGTCCCGGTGCCGATTCAATTGGTGATCGTACCAGTGAAAGGTAAACCCGCGACCGGCCAGCTCGGCAATGAAGGGTCGGCCACCGAACAGCACGCGGGCATCCGGATCGCTTGAATTGAGCCTGCGGATCAGCATGCGTTCGGGCGCGTAGTCGCGCAGCAGCTCGGCGTCGCGTCCCACGTTGGTCAACACCTTCTTGACCGCACCGGTGCGGAAAATCCAGTACGCGCTGCTCTGGAACGCCAGGTTCAGGCAGATCAGACCGATGCCGAGCCACGTCGCCGTTCTGGCCGTGGCCAGGCGCGCCACTCCCAGCCACATCGGCACGATCAGCAGCACCATCCCCGGATGGGCGTAGCGCGCGTACTGCATGAACCACAGCGGCGCGAAGCAGGCAAACAGACCGACCAGGGCCAGCGGCCGGGCAGAGCGGTCGACGAGGCTTGCCAAAAGCCCGCCCAGCAGGCCGATCAGTAAAAACCCCGCGCTGCCCGCCAAACCTTCGTAATAGCGCCCTGTCTCGAAGGTCAGCGTCCACGGCAGGGCCAGGTCGAAGCCCTGCTGATAAATGGAGTGCCGAAAATTCTCAATCGGGAAGTAGTCCGAGGCGAAGGACGCGTTATACAGCGGAAGCACCGGATTGCCGGTCAACAGCCAGGCATGGGCATAGCTCGACCCGGCCACCAAGAGTCCGAGCAGGAGCGACACGGGCAATGCCGCCAGCGGCAGTCGCGCGCGGACTTTCATCAGCAGCCAGATGCCGATCGGCAGCACGATCAACGCAAAGCTCACCTTCAAGGCGAGCAGCGCCCCGGCAAAGATCGCCGCCGCGCGCAGCCGCCATGGACCTTCCTGGGGGACGTGCCCGGCGACGATCAGCGCCAGCGCCAGCGCATAGCTCGCGCCCGGCCCTTCGGCCTGCATGCCGCCGGCCAGGGTGGCGGTCAACGGCAGGCTGGCGAACAAGGCGACCGACATCCAGGCGTGGCCCGCGCTCGCCAGCAGGCTGCGGCTCAGCGACCAGATCGCCGACGCCCCGGCCAGCAGCCAGATCAGATTCACGCTGCCGCGCGCCTCGACGCCGGCAAGCACCTGAGCGATGGCCTGAATTACATCGCCCAGCCAAGGCGCCAAAGCCCAGACCTGGGTCGACGGATCGAGCCGGTAATAGCCCAGTTCGGCAAGCTGGAACGGCAGCCCCAGGTGGTAGGCCAAGTCATCGAACTGAAGCGTCGGCAGCCAGGTGCCGGTGGAGGCAAGCCCGAGCACCACCACAGCGGCCGTGGCCATGCGCGGCGACGCCGCAATGGCCTCTCGCCATCCATCGCGCGCGGCCCGAGCCAGCTCGACCAGTGCGGCGCGTCGGATGACCACCAATGCGATCAAAACGATACCGTAGGCCCAGCGATGGTGAATCGGCAGGCTCAGCGTCCAGCCGACCGCCGTGCCCAGCACAGCCAGTCCCGACAGCAACGCCAGCGCCGGCCGCGCCCGACTGCTTTCCGGCACGATCCAACTGCCCAGCGCCATCGCAGCCGCAGACACCAGCGCCGCCGCCGCCAGCGCCCACGGACCGGCAAGCAGCAAATGGGCCGCGACGACCACCGCCAGCACGGCCGAAGCCCAGGAAAGCTGCGCCACTTTCCTGAGCAGCGCCGCCAGGCCGAGCGCCAGCAGCGCCAGGATGGCCAATTCCAACGCCCGCCCGCTGTGCCAGGTGGCCATCGCCGGGCTGGCGATCAGCCCGACCGCCACCAATCCGCAACCAGAAAACGCCAGCAGAATTCGGCTGGAATGCAGCGTCAAGGGCATGTGCGCGAGTCCATTTCGTCGAGAAGGCCGAGGTGGCATATCCACCCAGGGCAATCGTCGATCGCGCGGCGGATCGAAACGGCATGCCCCAGAGAAGTCGCATTCTATGCGCAACCCAGGCCGGCGACAGCGCTTCGATGCGGGCAGACGGGCAAGTTCAGCGAAATCAGCGCCGGGCACTATTCAGAGGGCGCGGGTCAGGGCAGAAACCGTCCGGGTCGGGCGGCGGCGCGGGCGGCGGCGCGTTCCGGCCGGCGAAGCAAAACGCATACAATCGAGGTCATGACCGTGACTCTCGATCGCAACAGTCCGATGCTCCACGTCATCATCCTCGCCGCCGGCGAAGGCAAGCGCATGCGCTCGGTGCTGCCCAAGGTGTTGCAGCCGATCGCCGGGCGGCCGATGCTCGAACACGTCATCGCTGCGGCCCGCGCGCTGGCGCCGGCCGGCATTCACGTGGTCCACGGCCATGGCGGCGAGCAGGTCCGCGCGGCGTTCGCCGATCAGGGCGACCTCAGCTGGACCGAGCAGCGTGAGCGCCTGGGCACTGGCCACGCGGTCATGCAGGCGCTGCCGGCGATACCCGATGAAGCGTGTGTGCTGGTGCTGTACGGCGATGTGCCGCTGATCCAGGCGCAGACCCTGCGCGATCTGCTGTCCGCGCCCGGGCCGCTGGCGGTGCTCGGCGCCGAACCGGCCGAGCCGGCCGGCTACGGCCGCATCGTGCTTGACGCCTCCGGCCGGGTCGCGGCGATCGTCGAGCACAAGGATGCCAGCGCGGAACAACACGCCATCGGCCTGATCAATACCGGTATCGTCGCCGCCGAAGCCGGGGCGCTGCGGTGTTGGCTGGACCGGGTCGGCAACGACAACAGTCAGGGCGAGTACTACCTCACCGACATCTTCGGGCTCGCTGCCCGCGAGGCGCGACCGGCCGCTGTGGTCGACTGCGCCGATGCGCTGGAAGTGGAGGGTGCCAACGACCTCTGGCAGCTGGCCCAGCTGGAGCGCCGCTTCCAGCTCCGCGCCGCGCAGGCCCTGTGCCTGGCCGGGGTGCGGCTCGCCGACCCGTCGCGCCTCGATCAGCGCGGTCGGGTATTGGCCGGCCGGGATGTCGAGATCGATGTCGATGTCGTTCTGGAAGGCGAGGTGACGCTGGCCGACGGCGTGCGCATCGGCCCGTTCTGTCGCCTGAAGAATGTCCGTCTGGCGGCCGGCACCGTGGTGCGCGGACACTGCGATCTGGAGGGCGTGGTGACCGATGGCGCCTGCACGATCGGGCCGTTCGCCCGCTTGCGGCCCGGCACGGAACTGGCCGGCGGTGCGCAGGTCGGCAACTTCGTGGAAGTCAAGAAATCCCGGATCGGCGCCGGCAGCAAGGCCAGTCACCTCAGCTACCTCGGCGATGCCGTCATCGGCGCCGGCGTGAACATCGGTGCCGGCACCATCACCTGCAACTACGATGGCGTCAACAAGCACATCACCCGGATCGAGGACGGCGCCTTCATCGGTTCCAACAGTGCCCTGGTGGCGCCGGTGGCAATCGGTGAGGGCGCCACCATCGGCGCCGGCTCGGTGATCGCCAAGGATGCGCCGCCGGGCCAGTTGACCGTGTCGCGCGCGCGCCAGATCAGCCTGCCGGCCTGGCGCCGGCCCAGCAAAAAGCCCTGAGCAGGGCTCAGCCGGCGCGCAACCAGTCTGGGGGCGCGATATGCCGGTGCGCCTCGCGCAGCGCTTCCGACCAGCGCTCGCGCAGCATCCTGAAATACGGGTCGTCCTCGGTGATCCGGCTGGTCTGGATGTCGTCGATGCTGTCGGCGCGGTAGACCAGGATATCCAGCGGCAGCCCGACGCTGAGATTGGATCGCAGGGTGGAATCCATCGAGATCAGCGCCAGTTTCACGCCATCGGCCAGCGAGGTATCGGTGGCCACCGAGCGGTCGAGGATGGGCTTGCCGTACTTGTGCTCGCCGATCTGCAGGAACGGCGTATCGCCGGTGGCCTCGATGAAATTGCCGGCGCTGTAGATGTGGAACAGGCGCATGGTGCGCCCGGCCAACTGGCCGCCCAGCAGGATCGACACATCGAACGCCGCGCCCTGCTCCTTCATGGCGGCCGCGTGGGTGCGGTGTACCCGGCGCACCGCCTCGCCGACCAGCGCCGCCGCCCGGAACATGGTCGGCACGCTCATGATGGTTTCCACGTCACCGGTTTCCGGGTCGGGCAGCCCTTCCTGGATCAGATTGATGACCGCCTGCGAAACCGCCAGATTTCCGGCGGTCATGGTGGCGATCATCCGCTCGCCGGGGCGATGAAAATACTGCAACTTGGCGAAGCTGGAAATATTGTCCATGCCCGCATTGGTGCGGGTGTCGGCCAGCATCACCAGTCCGCGATCCAGAAACAGTCCCACACAGTAAGTCACTGTTCGATTCCCCAGGAGAGCGTATGACGGAGGCCCACCGTCGAAGATTCGGCTTATTGGCCGTGGCGGGTCGCCGAGCCGGCAATATTAACCTGCACGTCCATCGTCTCGGCGATTCCGCCCATGCGCACGCCGCGCACCGGCGCCGCGTCGCGGTAGTCCCGGCCACAGGCGATGCGGACATAGCGCTCATCCGGGCACTGCCGGTTGGCGGCGTCGAAGCCCACCCAGCCGAGGTCTGCGACGAATATCTCGGCCCAGGCATGACTGGCGGCCGGGCCGCCATCGGCGCTAGCGCACAGATAGCCGCTGACGTAGCGCGCCGGGTAATCCAGCGCACGCGCGGCGCTGATCAGCACGTGGGCATGGTCCTGACACACACCGGCCCCGGACGCGAATGCCTCGGCGGCGGTCGTTTCGGCATCGGTGAACTCGGTGCGGTAGTCGATCCGGTCGCGGACCCCGTTGCACAGCCGGTGCAGACGCTCGATGTCGTTGCCTTCGCCGGCCGAGGCGACGGCCAGCGCGGCGATCTCCGGCGTGCTGGCGGTCAGTTCGGTACTGGCGCGATAGAACAGCGGCGGCAGCAGTTCCTCGTCGTTGCCGTGAACGCCGTGCAGGTCGCGGGTTTCCACCTGACCGCGAACCGACAGATGGACCCGCTCGACCAACCGGTCCACGGTATGGGTGGCCACCGGATTGCCGAAGCCATCGGTGCAGCTGGGTTCCAGGCGCTGGCCGTCGACATCGACCCGCCAGCTCTTGATGATCTGGCCGCTGCTCGGCGCAGGCCACATGCGCAGCGCCTGCACAATCAGGTTGGCCGCTTCATCGTAGCGGTAGATGGTTTCGTGGACGATGCTCAGATACATGGCTAGAAGAGGTGCCCTGTGGCGATTTGCTGGCCCAGTTCATCGGTGCGTTCGATCAGGTCGGTCAGATATTCGTGCAGGCCGCTCTCGATCACCCGATCGACCCTGGCGAAGCGGATGTGCGCGAACAGCGAGTGCGCCTGACGCTTGGCTTCGGCCGTGCGCTTGGGATTCTGACTTTCGATGGCATCGAGCTCCTGGGTGATCTGCTGGAAGCAGAACGCCAGCGAACGCGGAAACTCGCCGTGCACGATGAGCAGTTCGGCAATGTGTCGGGTTTCCACCTGGCCCTTGAACAACACCCGATAGGCGCGCCGCGCGCCGACCACGCGCAGGATGGCCAGCCATTGATAGTAGTCGACCACGCCGCCGACATCGCTGACCTGCGGAAGCCGTACGTGATACTTCACGTCGAGCAGGCGCGCGGTGTTGTCGGCGCGCTCCAGGAACTGGCCGATGCGGATGAACCGGAAGCCGTCCAGGCGCAGCATGGTGTTCGAGCACACGCCATGAAACAGGCCCACTCTGGCCTTCACCCAGTCGAGAAACTCGACCAGTCGGTCGGCATCCCTGACCGCCTCGCGATGCACGGCGAGCTCCTGCCAGGCGCCGTTGACCGCCTCCCAGATATCGGCGGTGAGCGCGGTGCGCACCGCGCGGGCATTGCGTCGCGCGGTTTCGATGCAGTTGATGATCGACGAGGGATTGTCGCGATCGAAGGTGAGAAACGCGATCACCGACGCCTCGTCGGCTTGTTCGTGCTTGGCGAAATACTCATCGCCGCAGCCCGAGGCGATGATCGCCGATTCCCACTCGCTGTTGCGGTCGGCGTCGACCCGCACCGCATTCATGTGGCCGGCGACTTGCAGCAGACGCGCCACGTAGTCGGCGCGCTCCATGTAGCGCGCCAGCCAGAACAGATTATTGGCGGTCCGGGCCAGCATCAGTTTTCCAGCACCCAGGTGTCTTTGGTGCCGCCGCCCTGCGAAGAGTTGACCACCAGCGAACCCTCGCGCAGCGCAACCCGGGTCAGACCGCCGGGCACCACGCGAATCCGATCGCGACCGCTGAGCACGAACGGCCGCAGATCGACGTGGCGCGGCGCGATTCCCGATTCCACGAAGGTGGGCACCGTCGAAAGCGCCAGTGTTGGCTGCGCGATGTAGTCGGCCGGCCGGGCGCCGAGCAGGCGGCGGAACTGCTCCAGCTCGTCGCGGCTGGCGTGCGGCCCGACCAGCATGCCGTAGCCGCCGGAGCCATGCACCGCCTTGACCACCAGCTCATCGAGGTGATCGAGCACGTAGCGCAATTCGTCGGGTTTGCTGCAATCGTGGGTGGGGACGTTGTTGAGCAGCGGTTCCTCGCCGAGATAGAAGCGCACCATCTCCGGCACGTGGATGTAGACCGCCTTGTCGTCGGCGATGCCGGCGCCGACCGCATTGGTGAGCGTGAGATTGCCGGCGCGGTTGGCGAAATGCAGCCCGGCCGCGCCCAGCATCGAATCCGGCCGAAACACCAGCGGATCGATGTACTCGTCGTCGATGCGGCGGTAGATCACGTCGACCCGCTCCAGGCCGGCGGTGGTGCGTCGATAGCACACGTCCCGGCTGACCACCAGATCGGCGCCCTCGACCAGATCGATGCCCATCTCGTCGGCCAGAAAGGCGTGCTCGTAATAGGCGCTGTTGTGGATGCCCGGCGTGAGCAGCACCACGGTGGGCTCGCCCTGGCAGTTCGGCGGCGCCACCGAACGCAGGGTCTCCAGCAACTCGTCGGGATAGTGCGCAACCGGCGCCACCGCGTTGCGCCGGAACAGGTCCGGGAACAGCCGCAGCATCACCTCGCGGTTTTCCACCATGTAGGACACGCCCGACGGCGTACGGCAATTGTCCTCCAGCACGTAATAGTCGTCGGGCCCGGTGCGCACCATGTCGATGCCGGCGATGTGCGAGTAGATGTGGCCAGGCAGATCCAGTCCCGCCATTTCCGGGCGAAAGGCCGCGTTGTGCAGAATCAGCCGCTCGGGAATCCGACCGGCCCGGACGATCTCGCGACCGTGGTAGGCATCGTGAATGAACGCGTTCAGCGCCCGCGAGCGCTGCTCCAGGCCGCGCTTGAGCCGCTGCCACTCGGCCTGCGCCAGCACGCGGGGAATGAGGTCGAACGGAATCAGCCGCTCCGGGTCGCCACCATCGCCGTAGACGGCAAAGGTGATGCCGATGCGGCGGAACAGAATCTCGGCCTCCCGGCGTTTGAGCGCAAGTTGTTCAGCGGGCGTCGACTTCAACCAGGCATCGATCAGCGCATAGGGCGCGCGGATCTGGTCCGGCCAGCCCATCTCATCGAAGGTTGCAGTATCGCCGGTCATCAAGACTCCTCAGCCAGTCGCGTTCCACGGTGGCGTTTGCCGGCCGGCAAGTCAAGCCACCATCGCCGCGTCGCGCTCCCAATGCTTGCTCTCGATCGCCATCAGTGGTGGTAGCGGTTGGTCATCAGGCAGTAGCCGTGCACGACGGAGTTGAAGTCCGCTGCCACCTTTCCCGGGCCGCCAGGTACCGCGACCTCATCTCCGCTTATGCGTCAGGCCGCAACGTTCACGTACTCGACGTGGCTGCTGGGGGGAGGCACCGGCAGTCCGTCCTCGCGAAGCCCATCCAGATGGAAAGCGATAGCCTCTCGAATCTGTTCCTCAACCTCTTCAAGCGTGGCGCCCGTAGCAACACAACCCGGAAGGTCCGGGACATAGGCCGAGTAGTTGGCCCCAGCTTGCTCGATGACGATGGCGTAGCGCATGGGATTTACCTCTTGAGGCTGGCTTGCTTGAGGATACTGCTGAGTGTACCGGGAGCCAAATCGTCGCTTGACTTGCCAGGAACAGTGACGCGGCCAGGCTTGGAAGGGTGCTTGAACTGGCGATGGCTTCCGCGAGTTGCCGCAAGGTACCAACCATCGTCTTGCAGCAGTCGCAACACTTCACTGACTTTCATGCGGCAAGCTTACCGTGAACAGCCCGGGAATCAGGGAGACTCGTCGGGGTGAGTCACGCTGGTGTGGCGAGCTCGTTCTGTTGTCGATAAGTAAGCCGCTGCGGGCTCCGGCCGCTGCGTCCGGCCCATCCGTTCCTGTACCGTGAGCCGCCGAGAACCCGCCCCCAGCAAGCCAGCCAGCCGGCTGAGCCATTACACTTGTGCGCTTCGACCAGCGGAACTCTCTTCATGTGCGGAATCGTCGGCATCAGCGCCCAGCGCGATGTGGTGGATAACCTGATATCCGGCCTTCGGGCGCTGGAGTACCGTGGCTACGATTCGGCCGGAATCGCGGTCGTGGCCGGCGATGGCATCGCCCGGCTGCGCGCCAAGGGCAAGGTGGCCGATCTGGCCGAGCGGCAGGCCGCCACGCCGGTTTCCGGCCAGTGCGGCATCGCCCATACCCGCTGGGCCACCCACGGCGTGCCCAACGAAGGCAACGCCCATCCGCATGTTTCCGGCCCGACCACCGTGGTGCATAACGGCATCATCGAAAATCACGCCGCGCTGCGCGCCGAACTGAAGGCGCAGGGCTACCAGTTCACCTCGCAGACCGACACCGAGGTGATCGCTCACCTGGTCGAGCATCTGCGCAGCGGCGGACAGTCGCTGCTGAGTGCGGTGCAGCAGGCGGTCAAGCGGCTGGACGGCGCCTATTCCATCGCCGTGGTATCGGCTGCGGAACCCGGCGTACTGATCGGCGCGCGCCTGGGTTCGCCGCTGGTGGTCGGGCTGGGCGAGGGCGAGCAGTACCTGGCCTCCGACATCCACGCACTGCTGCCGCTGACCCGGCGCTTCATCTACCTGCAGGAAGGCGATGTCGCCGCGCTCGATCAGCGCGCCGTGCGCGTGTTCGATGCCGAGGATCGGCCGGTCGAGCGCCCGGTCAAGGAATCGCTTTTCGACATGGCATCGGTCGAAAAAGGCGGTTACCGGCACTACATGCTGAAGGAAATCCACGAGCAGCCGCATGTGCTGGCCGACACCCTGGAGGGCCGCATCGCCGGCGGACGGATTCTGACCAATATTCTGGGCGTCGATGCCGCCGGCCTGCTGGAAAAGACCGAGGCCGTGCACATCATCGCCTGCGGCACCAGTTTTCATGCCGGGCTGGTGGCCCGCTACTGGATCGAGTCGGTGGCCGGCATCCCGTGCAATACCGAGATCGCCAGCGAGTACCGCTACCGAAGCCCGGTGGTGCGGCCCGGCACGCTGTTCGTCAGCGTCAGCCAGTCGGGCGAAACCGCCGACACCCTGGCCGCGCTGAAAATGGCCCGCACCCGGGGCTACCTGGCCGAGCTGGCGGTATGCAACGTGCCCGAGTCGTCGATCGTGCGCGAATCGGAGCTGGTGCTGATGACCCGGGCCGGCCCGGAGATCGGCGTTGCCTCCACCAAGGCGTTCACCACCCAACTGGTGGCGCTGGCGCTGTTCGCGCTCGAACTTGGCCGGGTGAAAGGCCTCGACGAGGCCCGCTACCTCGACGGCGTGCGCCAGCTTGAACAACTGCCGGCCCTGGTCGCCGAGGCCCTGAAGCTGGACGGCCAGATCGCCGCGATGGCCGAGCGCTTCGCCGACAAACAGCACGCGCTGTTTCTGGGCCGCGGCACGCATTGGCCGGTGGCGATGGAAGGCGCGCTCAAGCTCAAGGAGATCAGCTACATTCACGCCGAAGCCTACGCCGCCGGCGAACTCAAGCACGGCCCGCTGGCGCTGGTCGACGCCGATATGCCGGTGATCGCCATCGCCCCCAACGACCACCTGATCGACAAGCTGAAATCCAACCTTGAAGAAGTCCGCGCGCGCGGCGGCGAGCTGTACGCTTTCATCGACGAATCGGTCGCCCACGAACTCGACGCCGCCCACGTACTCACCCTGCCAGCCGCCGGCGAATTCATCGCCCCGGTGCTGTTCACCATCCCCCTGCAACTGCTGGCCTACCACGTCGCCGTGCTGCGCGGCACCGACGTCGACCAGCCCCGCAACCTGGCCAAATCGGTGACGGTGGAGTAGGGCGCGAGCGAAGCTGGCGCGGCCGGGCGGCCCCCCATCAGCGAGGTACGCCCGGCCAGCCCGAATGCGCGGGTAACCCAAGGCGAGCCCGCAGCGCCTGCCATTCCGGGGAAGGCGGAATCCATGCAGACACGCCGCCCGCCCATCGGCGCCCCGCCTCAGCGGCCAAAGCCGAAGCCCGCATCGGCACCGACCGGCAGAATCGGCAAGCCGCCCGTCGCATCCGGTCGCGGATGAAGCCGAGCGGAAGTGATCGCCGTCCGCCGGATCGGCGTGATGTGCGTTGGCACAGCCCTGTCGCAATCAATCGCGTGGCAGATCGGGTGAGGGCCTGAGCGGGAGACGCGGAGCAGGACCACTGCGTTCGCAAGAGAATGGTTGCAGGCGAAGCTTGCGACCCGCCAGATGCCCGATTTTGACCCATAGCGACCATTGCGAACGCACTCCGC
The DNA here is from genome assembly GCA_034376725.1 of Lysobacteraceae bacterium. Taxonomy (GTDB): domain Bacteria; phylum Pseudomonadota; class Gammaproteobacteria; order Xanthomonadales; family Xanthomonadaceae; genus UBA11164. The sequence goes on from JAXMJH010000077.1 coordinate 33,600, forward strand.
CTTGATATCTCGATCGAAGATTCTTTCACGGCGGTGAATCCAAATGCCCCGCTGCTTGCATCCAAGCATCCGAAGCACCGCAATACTGCGGCGCAATCCGGGAGCAGCGAATGGTCGGGTTCAATGAAAAATGGCGCGGGCTTGTCGCCCTCATTTGTGTCGCAATGATTGGTGTCGCAATCTCTACCAGGGCCGAGGCGCAGCCCGACAGCGCAGTCGGCACGGCATCTCAGGAACTACTCGAGCAGCAGGCGACACGCTTCTGGCAGACGGTGGCGGCCAAGCCCGAGGAGCGGAAGGCATTGCTGGAGCGCAACTTCAGTGCAGGAATTCGCGAGCGCAACGGCGAGGAACAGCTGCTCGAAACCTTCGCCATGCTCGCCGATGTCTTGGGTTCGGAGCTGGCGTCGATGGAGCCTGCCGCGGTGACCGGCGGCGAACCGTCGGGCGAGCTGCGCTACACCATGGCGGATGGGCGGCGGCTGTTGCTGGCACTGACCCTGACTGACGCCGTTCCGCCCGTCATCGATCGCTTTGCCGTTCGCCCGCTGCCGCCGGAGGTCGCCGCAGTCAGGTCGGACCAACTGCCTGCGATCATCGGCGAACGCGTGAATGCGGAGTTCGAAGCAGGTCGCTTTTCCGGTGCCGTGCTGGTGGCGCGTGGTGAGGAGCTGATCCATGCCCAGGCGATCGGCATGGCCGACAGGCAGTCCGGTCGATCCAACACCCTGGACACCCCGATCAACCTCGGCTCGATCAACAAGATGTTCACCGCGATCGCGATCGCCCAACTGCAGGCAGCGGGCAAGCTGGACTGGAACGACACGGTCGGGCGACATCTGCCGGACTTTCCGAACGCGACCATCCGCGATCGGGTGACGATCCATCAGTTGCTGACCCACACGTCCGGCATCGGCTCCTACTGGAACGAAGCCTACGCCGCGCGCCGGCATGTGATCGACAGCCATCAGGGCTTCCTGCAAACCTTCGTCGACCAGCCACTGAAGTTCGAACCCGGCGACGGCGTCGAGTACAGCAATGGTGGGCCGGTCATCCTGGGTCTGATCATCGAAGCCCTCAGCGGCAGCGACTATTACGAGTACATCCGTGAGCACATCTATCGGCCGGCCGGCATGACGACCGCCGATCATTACCGACGCGACGACCTGGACGCGGGAGTCGCGCTCGGCTATCTCCGTGCCGATGACGGCCAGTGGAAGGACAATCGCGATGATCTTGGCCAACGGGGCTCGGCCGCCGGCGGCGGCTATGCCTCCGCCCGCGATCTGCACGCGTTCTCGCGCGCGCTGACCGAGGAGCGCCTGCTGCCACGTGCGCAGCTCGAAACCCTGTGGGATATCCGCATCCAGCCCGGACCGATCGGCTACGGCTATCTCTTCAGCGTCGGCGACACCTCAGGCCGACGCTGGGTCGGCCACAACGGCGGCGCGCCGGGCATCTCCGCCGAGTTCCTCCACTACCCCGACGACGGCCTGGTTATCATCGTACTGGCCAACCAGGACAGCGCCGCGACGGCGATGCGGGAATGGTTGCACGCCCAGGTGCTGGCCTCACTCGGTGAGAATCGCTGATACGCCTCGAACGGGGCAGCGACCCAACTGTCCCCGACTCATCCACTTTGCCGAATCGAAACCGAGAGAGACATGGACATGCTTCCGATGCTGGTCATTCCACTGGCTGTGCTGCTGCCGCCGATCCTGATCACCCTCCTGGTCTTGCGTTACCGACGGGCACGCGCGGAAATGCGCTACCAGTTTCTGCTGAAGCTTGCCGAATCCGGCGTCGCCTTGCCGGCCACGCTGCCCGGCGAAGCAACGCCGCACCAATGCGACCGACGCCGGGCCCTGGTGCTGCTCGCTGGCGGCATCGGCCTCAGCGCTACCTTGGTGTCGCTGCCACTCGACTACCACGCAGGGCATCGCCTGGCCGAACTGTGGGGCCTTGGCATCCTGCCGACAGCGCTGGGCCTGGGCTACCTCGGGAACTGGTACCTGAGCGGTCGCGGCGGCGTGCGTGGGTGATCACGATGCGCAGGCGCGCATCGACGCGGCCCTGGTCGAGAGGGCACTGCGTGACGGCGATGCTCGCGTGTTCGAGGTTCTGGTGCGTCGGCACCAGGGACTGGTCCGCGCCCAGCTGCGCCACCTCCTGGGTGACGATCCGGCCATGGCCGACGACCTGGCGCAGGAGACCTTCGTGCTGGCCTGGCGCAAGCTGGAGCAGTTCCGCAGCGACGCACGCTTTGGCACCTGGCTGTACCGCATCGCCCATACCTGCTTTTTGCAGTACTGGCGCAGCAAAGGCAGCCGGGCGCAGCAGGATCGATCTCTGGAGCGTGACCCGGACGAGGAGTACGGCACCGACAGCCCACGACCCGAGCTGCGGCTCGACCTCGAGGCCGCGCTGGGCCTTCTGTCCGGCAACCAGCGAACGGCCTTGCTCTACTGTGTGCAGCTGGGGCTCAGCCACGAGGAGGCGGCACTGGTGATGGATATCCCGCTGGGCAGCGTAAAAACGCATGTGACGCGCGGCAAGGCAAGGCTGCGGCAATTGCTGCAGGACTGGGCGCCAAGCAACGAAGGAAATGTCTGAGATGAACCAGCCATCCGAGCAGAAGCTCGATGAAATGCTGCGCCGCGGCTTCCCGGGTGCGGTGGCGGACGAAGGGTTCTCGGCACGTGTGATGCGCGCGCTGCCTGCGCGTCGGCGGCCGCGACCCTGGCTGCTGCCGGCAGCGATGCTGGCCGGGGTCCTGTTGACCTGGCTGACATTGCTGCCGTCGCCGCTGTTGCAGCAGGCCGCGCGCGAGTGGGCGGCAGGTGGACTCGGCGCGACCTCGGTCGCTGTCTACGCGCTGCTGCTCGGTGTGATGTGGCTGGGGTGCAGTTGGGCGCTGGAGGAAGCCGACTGAGCTCGTGGCCGCTGGCCGATGTGTCTTTTCGAGCGGCAGGTTTTGGCCGTTTGCGGCGCGTAATCGATCAGGGCAGGTGTTGTTGCCGCGCCTGTTCGCTTGATTCGGCTGCTTCCATCACGGCCGCGCTGATATTCGAATTGCCGTGGCGCAGCGGCATCCGCGCAGGGGCAACCGACCAATAGCCAGCTCAGGTCGCCAGCCGCAGTGGCACGAATCGCGCTGCATGCCCGAGGTCCGTGTCTGCAGTGAGCAGGTTCAGTTCATGCTCGATGCTCAGCCGGGCGATGAGCGCGTCGATGGTTCCGATCTGTAAGCCCTTGCGTCGGCAGGTTTCGGCGCGATGACCGAGAAACGACCCGGCAATCCCGTCCGCGCCAACGACGCCCGCATCGCTGGCAGCCACCCGCCCCGCCTACTGATTTCCGTTTTGGCAGCGGATTTGCTTGTCTATGGACGGGATGACCGGGACACGGGAGGCGGTGATGGCGGGGGAGACAATTCGGCAGGGCACGGCGGTCGAGCTGTGGCAGGGGCTGCTCGGCGAGGGGGAGGCGCGGGCGGGGTGTGCGCTGGGCGAGGAGGTGCAGAGTTATCTGGTGTTCGCGCTGCTGCGCCACTTGCGCGATCCGCACCTAATCAGTGACGGTGGAGTAGGGCGCGAGTGAAACTGGCGCGGCCGGGCGGCCCCGCATCAGCGAGGTACGCCCGGCCAGCGCGAATGCGCGGGCAACTCAAGGCGAGCCCGCAGCGCCTGCCATTCCGGGGAAGGCGGAATCCATGCAGACACGCCGCCCGCCCATCGGCGCCCCGCCTCAGTGGCCAAATCCGAAGCCCGCATCGGCACCGACCAGCAGAATCGCCAAGCCGCCCTTTGCATCCGGTCGCGGATGAAGCCGAGGGGAAGTGATCGCCGCCCGACGGGTCGGCGTGATGTGAGTTGAAATCAATCAGACCTGAAATCCGCGTCCGATCTCGACTGACGCCACACTGGCCAGAATGCTGGCGGGCGACTTGTTCTCTGGCCAGGGTCGAAGCGTCGCGCGGGGCGCCTCAGGCCTTCCCGGCGGGGAGAATCGGTTGAAGTCCAAGAGCGTCTGCTGGGCAATTCGAGTCATCCGGTAGAATTGCCAAGGCATCTTCCCCGCAACAGGATCTGGCGCGTCAATCATCCGAAAACGAGGTCTTCATGCGCGTCAGGGAAAGCACCATTGAGCAGGAGTTGATCGAGAAGCTCGGCGACCTCAAGTACACCCTGCGCCCGGACATTCGCGACCGCGCCGCGCTGGAGCGCAACTTCCGCGAGAAGTTTCAGGCGTTGAATCGCGTCACGCTTTCGGATGCCGAATTCCAGCGCCTGCTGGACGAGCTCGTTACGCCGGACGTGTTCACCGCCGCGCACACGCTGCGCCACCGCAACGCCTTCACCCGCGACGACGGCACGCCGCTGAACTACACCCTGGTCAACATCAGCGACTGGTGCAAGAACGATTTCGAAGTCGCCAGTCAGTTGCGCATCAATACCGACTACAGCCACCACCGCTACGACGTGATCCTGCTGATAAACGGCGTGCCCGTCGTGCAGATCGAGCTGAAGACGCTGGGCATCAACCCGCGCCGTGCCATCGAGCAGATCGTCGAGTACAAGAACGACACCGGCAACGGCTACAGCCGCACGCTGCTGTGCTTCATCCAGTTGTTCATCGTCAGCAACCGCGATTTCACGTACTACTTCGCCAACAACAACGCGCGGCATTTCGCGTTCAACGCCGACGAGCGCTTCCTGCCCATCTACCAGTACGCCGCGCCGGACAACGGCAAGATCAACGGCATCGACGCCTTTGCCGAGGCCTTCCTGGCCAAGTGCACGCTGGGGCAGATGATCAGCCGCTACATGGTGCTGGTGGCCAGCGAGCAGAAGCTGCTGATGATGCGGCCGTACCAGGTCTACGCGGTGAAGAACATCGTCGAGTGCATCGACAAGAACCTGGGCAACGGCTACATCTGGCACACCACCGGCAGCGGCAAAACCCTGACCAGCTTCAAGGCCTCCACCCTGCTCAAGGCCAACCCGGCCATCGACAAATGCCTGTTCGTGGTGGACCGCAAGGACCTGGATCGCCAGACCCGCGAGGAATTCAACCGCTTCCAGGAAGGCTGCGTCGAGGAGAACACCAACACCGGCGCGCTGGTGCGCCGCATGCTCTCGGACGATGCCGCCGACAAGGTCATCGTCTGCACCATCCAGAAGCTCGGCCTGGCGCTGGATGAAAACAGCAAGCGCAACAAGGGCCGCGAGAAGCGCGGGCTGGCAAGCTACACCGACCAGCTCGAAGCGCTACGCGACAAGCGCATCGTCTTCATCTTCGACGAATGCCACCGCTCGCAGTTCGGCGACAACCACCAGGCCATCAGGGAGTTCTTCCCCAGGGCCCAACTGTTCGGCTTCACCGGCACGCCGATCTTCGAGGCCAACGCCAGCTACAAGCGCATCGAGGGCGAGCAACAGACCCTCAAGACCACCGAGGACCTGTTCCAGAAGTCCCTGCACGAGTACACCATCACCCACGCCATCGAGGACCAGAACGTCCTGCGCTTCCACGTCGAGTACTACAAACCCGATGGCAAGAATCCACCCAAACCCGGCGAAACCCTGGCCAAGCGCGCCATCGCCGAGGCCATCCTGGCCAAGCACGACGCCGCCACCGGCGGGCGCCGCTTCAATGCCATCCTGGCCACCGCGTCCATCAACGATGCCATCGAGTACTACCGCCTGTTCGAGCTGGCGCAGGCCGAAAAGCAGCAGGCCGACCCGCACTGGCTGCCGCTCAACATCGCCGCCGTGTTCTCCCCGCCGGCCGATGTCAGCGCGGACGTGAAACAGTTGCAGGAAGACCTGCCGCAGGAGCAGGAAGACAACAAGCAGGATCCGGAGGTCAAGAAGGCCGCGCTCAAGGCCATCATCGCCGGCTACAACGCGTGCTTTTCCACCAACCACCGCATCGAGGAATTCGACGCCTACTACCAGGACGTGCAGAAGCGCATCAAGGACCAGCAGTTCCCCAATGCCGACCTGCCGATGAAGGGTCGCGAGAAGCTGGACATCACCATCGTGGTTGACATGCTGCTCACCGGCTTCGACAGCAAGTACCTCAACACCCTGTACGTGGACAAGAACCTGAAACACCACGGCCTGATCCAGGCGTTTTCGCGCACCAACCGCGTGCTCAACGACACCAAGCCATATGGCAACATCCTCGACTTCCGCAGCCAGCAGAAAGAGGTGGATGCCGCCATCGCGCTGTTCTCCGGCGCCAGGGCCGAAGAAGCGCGCCAGATCTGGCTGGTGGACACCGCCCCGGTGGTCATCGAGAAACTGAAGGACGCCCGCGACAACCTCGATACCTTCCTGCACTCGCAAGGCCTGTCCGGGCAGCCCGAGGACATCGCCAACCTCAAGGGCGACGCCGCCCGCGCCGCCTTTGTCGAGCACTTCAAGCAGGTGCAGAAGCTCAAGACCCAGCTCGACCAGTACACCGACCTCAGCGACGAGCAGGCGCAGCAAATCGACGGCATTGTGCCGCGCGACGAGCTCAACGCCTTCCGTGGCGCCTATCTGGAAACCGCGCAGCGGCTGCGCGCGCAGCAGGCCAAGCCGGGCGAGGCGAAGGACGAGGCGATCGACCAGCTCGATTTCGAGTTCGTGCTGTTCGCCTCCGCCACCATCGACTACGACTACATCATGAAGCTGGCTGCGGACATCTCCATGCAGCCCGCCGGCAAGGCCACGATGAGCCGCGAGCAACTGATCGGCCTGATCGCCTCTGATGCCAAGTTCATGGACGAGCGCGAGGACATCAGCGAGTACGTGCGCGGCCTGAAGGCCGGCGAAGGCCTGGACGAGGCCGCCATCCGCACCGGCTACGAACGCTTCAAGCAGGACAAGGCGGCGCGCGAACTGGCCGCGCTGTCGGGCAAACACGGCCTGCCGGTGGCTGCGCTGCAAGGCTTCGTCGATGCCATCCTCGCCCGCCGCATCTTCGACGGCGAACAGCTCACCGAACTGCTGGCACCCTTGGAATTGGGCTGGAAGGCGCGCACACAGAAGGAACTGGCGCTGATGGCCGACCTGCTGCCGCTACTGAACAAACGCGCCGGCGGACGCGAGGTCGCCGGGCTCAAGGCGTACGAGCACTAAGGAGAAAGGGCACGATGGAAGCACAGCAAATCCAGGCACTGACCGCCACCTTCGAGGGGCATGCCCAGCGCATGGAAGGCGGCCCCGAATACTGGCTGGCCCGCGACCTGCAACACCTGCTGGGTTACGCCAAGTGGGACAACTTTCTGAGCGTGATCTCCAAGGCCAAGACGGCTTGCGAAATCTCCGGCCACGCCATCGCCGATCATTTTGCCGACGTCGGGAAAATGATCGAGCTCGGCAAGGGTGGTCAGCGTGACATCGACGATCTGATGCTTACGCGCTGCGGATCGAAGACCAACCACAAAACAGGGGAGTCAATCACCTCTCCCCCTGCCAAGGGGGAGTACGGCGAAGCCGGGAGGGGGTTGCTCCATGCAACTGAACAACCTTCCTGAGCTACGCACCTTTCGCAAACAACTGCGCAGCCACCTGACCCCTGCTGAGGCCAAGCTCTGGACGTTATTGAAAGGTTCACAACTGGATGGTCGCAAGTTCCGCAGGCAGCACAGCGTCGGTCGATACATTCTGGATTTTTACTGTCCCAGTGAGCGCCTTGCCATCGAGCTGGACGGTGCCGCACACGACAGCGACACCGCGCAGCGCCATGACGATGAGCGCACGCAGTTCTTGCGGCACTTTGGGATCAACGTGTTGCGTTTTGAGAACAAATGGGTACTTCAGGAGCCCGAGGGTGTGTTGGCGGTCATCCGGGGCGCTTTCGGCTGGGAGCAAAAAGGCACCACCCCGCCCCTGCGGGGCACCCCTCCTTACAAAGGAGGGGAGTTGAGCACCTCTCCCCCTGCCAAAGGGGAGTACGGCAAAGCCGGGGAGTTGATAACCTCTCCCCCTGACAAGGGGGAGTACGGCGAAGCCGGGGAGTTAATCACCTCTCCCCCTGCTAAGGGGGAGTACGGCGAAGCCGGGAGGGGGTTGCTCCATGCACGAGCCGAAGACGTGAAAAAAGTGGAGCGCCGCCTGGCCGCCGCCGATAAAAAGACCCTGAAAAACCCGGACAAACTGCCCGATGACGAGTGAGCGCAAACCTCTGGACGGAGCGCTGTCGTCCAAGCTCAATCGGGACTGGAAAGCCCGCGCACAGAAGGAACTGGCGCTGATGGGCGACCTGCCGCCGCTGCTGAACAAACGCGCCGGCGGGCGCGAGTTCGCCGGGCTCAAGGCGTACGAGGAATGATGATGGCGAAGCGGGACACATCGATGGTGACGCCGAGGCTGCGGTTTCCGGGGTTTCGGGACACGCCAGAGTGGAGTGTCAGGCTCATGAATGATCTTTATTCATTCATGCGGAATAACACGTTGTCGCGAGATAAGCTCAACTACGAGGTTGGTAGCACCAAAAACATTCACTACGGCGATATCCATACCAAGTTTGCTGCGTTGTTCGATATCGCTAAAGAGCATGTTCCTTACGTCAACAGCACAGAGGAAACTCCCGACGCCGAGTCCGAGGACTACTGCGTTGAGGGTGATCTGATTTTTGCGGACGCCTCCGAGGATACTAACGATGTCGGCAAGTGCATGGAGATCGTCCGATTGAGGGGACAGCAGCTTTTGTCAGGGCAGCACACGATCTTGGCGCGTCGAAAAGATGACACCCTCGTTGTCGGGTTTGGCGGACACTTGTTCCGATCCGGGTTGATCCGTTCGCGGATAGAGAAGGAAGCGCAAGGAACCAAGGTTTATCAAATCTCACCGTCGCGCCTGGGTGGCCTCAAAATCACCTTCCCAGGGAACAAGGCCGAGCAACAAAAAATCGCCGACTGCCTGACTTCGCTGGACGAGGTGATTGCTGCGCAGGCGCGGAAAGTGGAAGCGTTGAAGGCGCACAAACGCGGCCTGATGCAGCAGCTTTTCCCCCGCGAAGGCGAAACCCGCCCCCGCCTCCGCTTCCCCGAGTTCCGCGATGCGCCGGAGTGGAATGACCGCTCCCTGGGTTCCATGACGACCAAAGTTGGCAGCGGCATCACGCCGCGCGGTGGCGACAAGAACTACAAGACAGAGGGCCGCTCGTTCATGCGAAGTCAGAATGTGGGCTGGGGCCAACTACTATTGGACGAGATCGTTTTCATCGACGAAAGCACGCATGCGTCATTCGATGGCACCGAAATCGCGGAATCAGATGTCCTGTTGAATATCACCGGTGCGTCTATTGGGCGAAGCGCAATCGCCGACAACAGAATTGCAGGCGGGAACGTGAACCAACACGTTTGCATCATTCGCACGAGACAGGACGAACTGAATCCTGTCCTGCTCAACCAGTTTCTGATCTCCGAACGAGGACAAGAACAGATTGACAGTTTCCAGGCAGGTGGGAATCGTCAGGGCCTGAACTTCTCGCAGATTCGCTCGTTCCAGATCCCGCTCCCGCCAACGAGGGGTGAGCAGCAACGCATCGCCGACTGCCTCTCCTCCCTCGACACCCAGATCACCGCCGAATCCAACCAGCTCGCCGCCCTCAAGGCCCACAAGCAGGGCCTGATGCAGCAACTGTTCCCCGCGCCAGAGGCAACCGGCGCATGAGCGGCCTGATCCTGTACACCACCGAGGACGGCGCGAGCCGCATCCAGTTGCGCGCCGATGGGCAGACCGTGTGGCTGACCCAGGCCGAGATGGCGGAGCTGTTCGATGTCACGACCGACAACATCAGCCTGCACCTGAAGAACATCTTTTCAGACAAAGAGTTGGAACCTGAACGAACTACCGAGGAATCCTCGGTGGTTCAGAGGGAGGGCGGGCGCGAGGTGCGCCGGCCAGTCACACTCTACAACCTCGATGCCATCCTGGCCGTGGGCTACCGCGTGCGCTCGCCGCGCGGCGTGCAGTTCCGGCGCTGGGCCAGCACGGTGCTGGCGGAGTACCTGCGCAAGGGCTTCGTGCTGGACGACCAGCGGCTGAAAAACCCGGACGGGCGCGCCGACTATTTCGACGAGATGCTGGCGCGCATCCGCGACATCCGCGCCTCGGAGAAACGCTTCTACCAGAAGGTGCGCGACCTGTTCGCCCTGAGCGTGGACTACGACAAGACCGACCGCGCCACCCAGACCTTCTTCGCCACCGTGCAGAACCTGCTGCTGTATGCGGTGACGCGGCAAACCGCCGCCGAGCTCATCACCGCCCGCGCCAATCCCGACGACCCGCATTTCGGCCTGCGCGCCTGGAGCGGCGGCCGGGTGCGCAAGCAGGACATCCTGATCGCCAAGAATTACCTCGGCGAGGACGAGATCGACACCCTCAACCGGCTGGTGGTGATTTTCCTGGAAACCGCCGAGCTGCGGCTCAAGAACCGGCAGGACATCCCAATGCGCTTCTGGATGGAGAACGTGGGCCAGATCATCGCTTCCAACGGCTTCCCGTTGCTGAATGGTGCCGGTTCCATCAGCCGCAAGCGGATGGAAGCGCAGACCAGCGAGCGCTATCTCGCCTTCGACGGACAACGCAAGCAGCAGGAAGCGCTGGCTGCCGATGCCGCCGACGAGGCCGAGCTGGCCGCGCTGGAGAACAAGATAAAAAGGCGCCCGAAGCCATGACGGGACTCGACCAGAAACAATCGGGTAAGGCCATGGACTCCATGTCGTTCCCCGATCTAGCCACGTTGGCGAAGCGCCTTCGCGAGGAACTGGATACGAAGAAGTTCGTTCTGCTCTACGCCTACAACGGCACGGGCAAGACGCGATTGTGTGGCGCATTCAAGGATGCTGTAAAAAAAGTCGATGAGTTCGGCCAGACCGTCGAGCGGGACACCCTCTACTTCAACGCCTTCACAGAAGATCTATTCAGCTGGGAGAATGACCTCACCGGAGACAGGCACCGCTTTCTCAAGCTCAACGTGAATTCGCGCTACCTCGATGCGCTGGCTTCAACTGAGTTTGACACGCGTATTCGAGCGCTTCTGGAGCGGTACGTCGACTTCGATTTCCGAATCGATTCGGAGACAGACAAGGATGGCAGGCTGACCAAGGCCGAAGTTGCGTTCTTCCGCGACGAGCCGAAAGAGGATTCCGGCGAGGAAGCGGAAGATTCGTTTGGCATCAAGATTTCACGTGGCGAGGAGAACATCTTCATCTGGTGCTTCTTCCTCGCCATCGTGCAACTGGTGCTCGATGGAGCTGAGGCTTACAAGTGGGTGAAGTACGTCTACATCGACGATCCGATCTCATCGCTGGACGAGCACAATGCCATCGTGGTCGCCAACCACCTTGTGCAGTTGTATCGGGAAGCAGTGAAGGACGAAGCCGGCGAGATTGTCACTGGTAGGCTCAAGGTGGGCACGATTATCTCCACCCACCACAATCTGTTCTTCAATGTGCTGCATTACGAACTGAAAAATTACTTCAAGGGAAAGGCGTCCCAATACGTGCTTGGCCGGGAGCGCGTGAGCAATCGCTACGAGCTGAAGAAGCAGTCTGGGGATACGCCGGCCTTCCACCATGTCGCTGCACTTGTTGAACTGGACAAGGTGGCGCGGGGAACGGCGATTCACACGCACCACTTCAACATGCTGCGCGCCATTCTCGAGAAGACAGCACTCTTCCACGGCTACACGCACTTTGGCGCCTGCATCAAGAGGGATGCGGACGATGCCGACGGGGTCTTGCATCAGCGCTTTGTCGATCTCCTGAGTCACGGAAAGTATTCGCTCTACGAGCCGGCGGAGATGGGAGACGAGACGAAGAAGATTTTCCGAAAAATCGTCCGGGGTTTTCTGGATCGTTACCGCTACAACCAGGCGCTATTTCCCACCGACCCAATCGCTGACGAAGATCCCGCACCATGAACGATAAAGACCAAAAAGAACTCGGCAAAACCCTCTGGGCCATCGCCGACCAGCTGCGCGGCAGCATGAATGCGGACGACTTTCGCGACTACATGCTGTCGTTCCTGTTCCTGCGCTATCTCTCGGACAACTACGAGGCGGCGGCGCGCAAGGAGCTGGGACCGGACTATCCGGACCCGAATGCCATCGGCAATGGCGGCAGAACGCCGCTGTCGGTCTGGTACGACGAGAACCCCGACGATGTGGTGCAGTTCGAACAGCAGATGCGCCGCAAGGTGCATTACGTCGTCCGGCCGCAGTTCCTGTGGAGCCATATCGTCCATCTGGCGAAGACCCAGAGCGACGAGCTGCTGACCACTCTGCAAGCCGGCTTCAAGTACATCGAGGAGGAATCGTTCGAGAGCAAGTTCCAGGGGCTGTTCTCGGAGATCAACCTGGCCTCGGACAAGCTGGGGCGCAAGTATGCCGACCGCAACGCCAAGCTGTGCGCGGTGATCAGCGAGATCGCCCGCGGCATGGCGCTGTTCTCCACCGACACCGACACGCTGGGCGATGCCTACGAATACCTGATCGGTCAGTTCGCTGCCGGCAGCGGCAAGAAAGCCGGCGAGTTCTACACGCCGCAGCAGATTTCCAACATCCTCTCGGCCATCGTCACCCTGGACAGTCAGGAGCCGAAAGAAGGCACGCGCGGCAAGCTGGACAGCGTGTTCGATTTCGCCTGCGGTTCCGGCTCGCTGCTGCTCAACATCCGCCATCGCATGAAGCAGGCCGGCGGCAGCATCGGCAAGATCTACGGGCAGGAATACAACGTCACCACCTACAACCTGGCGCGCATGAACATGCTGCTGCACGGGGTGAAGGACACCGAGTTCGAGATTTACCACGGTGACACGCTGAAAAACGACTGGGACTGGCTGCGCGAGACCAATCCGGCGAAGCAGCCGCGCTTCGACGCCGTCGTGGCGAATCCGCCCTTCAGCTACCGCTGGGAGCCGAAGGACGAGACCAGCCAGGATCCGCGTTTCAAGAACCACGGCGTGGCGCCCAAGAGCGCGGCCGATTTCGCCTTCCTGCTGCACGGCCTGCACTACCTGAAGGACGACGGCGTGATGGCCATCATCCTGCCGCATGGCGTGCTGTTTCGCGGCGGCAAGGAGGCGGCCATCCGCACCAAGCTGCTCACCGATGGCCACATCGACACGGTGATCGGCCTGCCGGCCAACCTGTTCTATTCCACCGGCATCCCGGTGTGCATCCTGGTGCTGAAGAAGTGCAAGAAGCCCGACGACGTGCTGTTCATCAACGCCGCCGAGCACTTCGTCAAGGGCAAGCGCCAGAATCAGCTTGGCGACGAACACAGCGAGCAGATCGTTTCGACGTACAGGAATCGTGCGGAGCGGGAGCGCTATTCCCGCCGTGTGCCGATGCAGGAAATCATCGACAACGACTACAACCTCAACATCTCGCGCTACATCAGCACCGCCGAGGCCGAGAAGGAGATCTCTCTCAGCGAAGTGCACGCCAATCTGCAGGCGATCGAATCGGAGATTGCCGAGGCGAAGAAACGCCACAACACCTTTCTTGTGGAGCTTGGGCTGGCGCCTTTGCCCTGAGCCCCGAAACCCCGCCGCCTGTTCCGAGGTTCCGATCCCACGCAACGGCAGGTTTCGGCGCGATGACCGAGAAACGACCCGGCAAGCCCGTCCGCGCCAATGCCGCCCGCACCGCTGGCAGCCACCCGTCCCGTCTGCTGATTTCCGTTTTGGCACCGGATTTGCTTGTCTATGGTCGGGATGACCGGGACACGGGAGGCGGTGATGGCGGGGGAGACGATTCGGCAGGGCACGGCGGTCGAGCTGTGGCAGGGGCTGCTCGGCGAGGGGGAGGCGCGGGCGGGGTGTGCGCTGGGCGAGGAGGTGCAGAGTTATCTGGTGTTCGCGCTGCTGCGCCACTTGCGCGATCCGCACCTGCTGGGGCGGGTGCTGGCGCTGGAATGGCTTGATGCGCACGAGCGGGCCGGGTCGCAGCGGGTCGACACGTTGCGTGATGTTGGCGACCGTTGCCTGCTGATTGCCGGTCTTTTTCCGCAGCAGGCGAGGCGGCGCCGGGTCGATGGCGACTATTTCATCGCGTTGGGCCGCTCGGCCTATGGCTCGGCGGCGGATGTCGCCAGCCCCGGCTATGCGGCGCTGTTCGGGCAGTTGGTGACCGCCTATCAAGCGATGGTTCGGGTGCTTTCGGCGCTCGATCCGGCCCGTATGGCGACCGTGGGTGGTGGCACAATGGCGGCTCGATCATTCACCCGGCCGCAGGGAACCGCGCTGCACTGAACCCCGGCCCTTGCCAGGACAACCTGCATGCGCATCTGCGTCTATGCCGCTTCCAGCGATCACTGCCCGCCGCGATTCCACGAAGAAGCCTATGCGCTGGGCCGGCATCTGGCCGAGGCGGGCTGCACGCTGGTATACGGCGGCGGCTCCACCGGCTCGATGGGGGCGGTCGCCAACGGCGCACTGGCCGGCGGTGGCGAGGTGATCGGGGTGTTGCCCCGGTTCATGGCCGATCTGGAGTGGGGCCACCCAGGGCTGACCCGGCTGGAGCTGGTCGAAGACATGCGCGAGCGCAAGCACCGGCTGCTGACCGGCTCGGATGCGGTGGTGGCTCTGCCGGGTGGCTGCGGCACGCTGGAAGAATTGTTCGAGGCGATCACCCTCAAGCGCCTGGGCCTGTACTTCAACCCCATCATCCTGCTGGATACCAACGGCTACTGGCGGCCGCTGGAGGCCTTCATGGAGGAGCAGGTGATCGGCCAGCGATTCATGAATCCCGAACACGCCGCGATGTGGAACCGGGTGGCCGGCCCCGATGGGGTGCTGCCGGCGATTCGCTCCGCGCCGAAATGGCACGAGAACGCGCGCGAACTGGCGGCGGTGCGGCCGGCCTGAATCGGGCGGGCGGTTCTGCAGCTCGGTCGGCCGACGTTGGAAAGGCGGCTATTGACCGGGCGGGCATCTTTCATTGCGAGAACCTCTGCAACCGGCGGTCCCGGCTTACGGCCTTTGGCCTGAGCCAGGCTAGCAAAACCGAAGGCGTAGCCGCTCGCGTAGCCCGGCACGAGCGAAGCGAATGCCGGGACTGCCTGATGCCAACAAGCACCTCGCGGTCCCGGCTTACGGCCTGGCGGCCTAAGCCGGGCTACTCGGGGTCGGCACGCATCATGGGCTGCTCGCGGCCGGTACGCATCATCGGTTCGCGTCGCCTGGATTGCAGCGCGGCGTAAATCCGGGACCGATTATCGGGGCCGACTATGCCTGACGGGCGGCTAGCCTTCCTCGTCGCGCGGGTCGGGGCTGTCTTCGGCCTCGCCGGCGATGTAGGTGACCGGGGAGATCCGGCGCGATTCGGCCTGGCGTGGGGTGGGCGGCAGGCCGGCGGTGGCGACCTCCGCTTCATTGGCCAATTCGGTGCGCCGATCGGTGGGGATGTCCTGCCAATGCACGCCGGTCAGCGCGCCTTCCAGCGAGTACAGCAGGTTGAGGCTGGGCTTGAAGCCGGCCCGGCGGATGCGGGTGAACGCTTCCACGGCGCCCATCGCGTCCAGCTGTGCCTCGTCGTGGATGCCGACCTGGCGCAGCCACGCCGCCGATTTGGGGCCGATGTTTCGCAGTTTCTGATTCATCTCAGCGCTTCCAGATAGACCGATGCCAGGCCTTCCAGGCCGGCCTGGTCGTGGGAATCGAAACGCGCCGGCACGGGGCTGTCGATGTCCAGCACGCCGATCAGCCGGTCGCCCAGAACCAGCGGAACCACCACCTCCGAACGCGAGGCGCTGTCGCAGGCGATATGGCCCGGAAACGCGTCGACATCTTCGACCACCTGGGTCTGCCGGGTCTGCGCCGCAACACCGCAGACGCCCTTGCCCAACGCGATCCGCACGCAGGCCGGCAGGCCCTGGAAAGGCCCGACCACCAGTTCGCTGCCGTCGTAGAAATAGAAGCCGGCCCAGTTCAGATCCGGCAGGCTGTTGAAGATCAGCGCCGACAGATTGGCCGCATTCGCGACGCGGTCGTGCTCACCGCTCAGCAGGTGGCGGGCCTGTTCGATCAGCTGGACGTATTGTTCAGGTTTGCTGCCGTTCAGCGGTGAGGCTTCGAACATGAGTGCCAGGCGATGGTTGGTGACGGTCGGCACACAGTGTACGCCGAGCCGTCCGCGCGTGTCGCCCGATGGCCGCAATCGGCGGCGGGCAGGCCGTTCGGCACATGAGCATCACGCCGCATCAAGCTATACTGACCGGTATACCTTTCGCTCGCGTTCGCTCGTGCGATCCCGCTTTGGGCCGGTTCCTTGCCCGGCCGCCTTGTCTTTGGTGTCGATATGAAAAGCAGAATGTTCTGGATGTTGCTGATCACCGGGTTGGTGTTCGGCGCCATCTTCGGTTTCAAGGCGTTCGGCAAGCTGATGATGAACCGGCATTTCGACGAAATGCCGGTACCGCCGGCCACGGTTGCCTCGGCGCTGGCCGAGCCGCAATCCTGGCCGCGCGTACTCAATTCGGTGGGCAGCCTGACCGCGCGCAACGGCACCCGCATCGCGCCCGAGGTCGAGGGCACCGTGCACGCCATCCACTTCGAGTCCGGCGATCGGGTCGAGGCCGGCCAACTGCTGGTCGAGCTCGATTCCGGTGTCGAACGCGGCCGGGTTGCTGCGCTGGAGGCGGAGCTTCGGCTGGCCGGGCTTGAGAAGGCACGCTACCAGGAGCTGGTGGCCAAGAAGCTGGTTTCGCGCGCCGATTTCGACCTGCGCGCCAGCCGGGTGGATCAGCTGCAGGCGCAGATTCGTGCCGAACAGGCCCTACTGGCCCGCAAGAACCTGCGCGCGCCGTTCGCCGGCTCGTTGGGTATCCGCCAGGTCAGCCTGGGCGATTACCTGCAGGCCGGCGACGTGGTGGTGTCGTTGCAGACCTTGAATCCCATCTACCTCGATTTCAATCTGCCCGAGCGGGTGCAGGCCGACGTGGGTGTCGGCATGGCGATCGAGGCCGAACTGGAGGCCTATCCGGGCCGGACCTTCGACGGGGTCATCAGCGCGATCGAGCCGGAGATCGACACTGGCACCCGCAACTTCCGACTGCGCGCCGAACTCGACAACGGCGAGGGCTTGCTCAAACCCGGCGCCTACGCCCGGGTCAGGGTTCAGGCCGGCGCGCCGCGTGAGGTACTGGCCATTCCGCAGACCGCGATCCGCTATGAGCCCTACGGCAATTCGGTGTTCGTGCTGATCGATGAGGACGGCCAGCGGGTCGCCCGGCAGCGCTTCGTGCAGACCGGTGTCACCCGCGGCGACCTGATCGCCGTCGACAGTGGCCTGGAAGTCGGCGATGAAGTGGCGATCAGCGGCTTGCTCAAGCTGCGCAATGGTCTGCCGGTGGTGATCAACAACGACGTGCGTCCGAGCACCGACGCCACGCCCACGCCGGACAACCGGTGAGCCGGCAATGAAATTCACCGACATCTTCATCAACAAGCCGGTGCTGGCCACCGTGGTCAGCCTGTTCATCTTCTTTCTCGGCCTGCGCGCGATCGAGCAGCTCAACGTGCGCCAGTACCCGGAACTGCGCAACGCCGTCATCAACGTCAGCACGGCCTACATCGGCGCCGATGCCGAGCTGATTCAAGGCTTCATCACCACGCCGCTGGAGCGCGAGATCGCCAGCGCCGATGGCATCGATTATCTGGTGTCCAGCAGTTCGTCCAGTATCAGCCGGGTGCAGGCATTTCTTCGTCTGGATGCCGATCCGAACGACGCCCTGACCGAGATCGCCGCCAAGGTGAACAAGCTGCGCGGCGAGCTGCCGGTCGAGGCCGAAGACCCGGTAGTCGAGCTGTCGCAGGGCGACACGACGGCGGCGATGTACATGTCGTACTACTCCGACCGGCTCAGCGACAGTCAGATCACCGATTATCTGGTGCGTGTGGTCGAGCCCAAGCTGTCCACCCTGCCCGGCG
The DNA here is from genome assembly GCA_034376725.1 of Lysobacteraceae bacterium. Lineage (GTDB taxonomy): Bacteria > Pseudomonadota > Gammaproteobacteria > Xanthomonadales > Xanthomonadaceae > UBA11164. Next base: position 51,536 of record JAXMJH010000077.1, read on the forward strand.
TGCAGCGGGCGCAGATTCTCGGCGACCGCACCTTTGCCGTGCGGGTCTGGCTGGATCCAGAGCGGATGGCCGCGCGCGGACTGACCGCCAGCGATGTCACCACGGCGCTGCGCAACAACAACGTGCTGTCGGCGGTGGGCGCCAGCAAGGGTCAGATGGTGTCGATCGATCTGAACGCCTCGACCGACCTGCGCGACCCGAGCGCATTCGCCGATCTGGTACTGCGCGCCGATGGCGACTCCATCGTCCGGCTTGCCGATGTCGCCGAAGTGGAGCTGGGCTCGGAAAGCTATGCCAGCTCGGTGGTGTTCAACGGCGAAAACGCGACTTTCATCGGCGTGTTCGTGGCGCCGGACGCCAACGCGCTGGAGGTCATCGGCGAGGTTCGCCGGGTGTGGGAGAGCGAGATCGTGCCGGCGCTGCCGGAAGGACTGGACGCGCGCATTCCCTACGACAGCACGATCTACATCCAGGACGCCATCAGCGAAGTGATGGCCACCATTCTGGAAGCGGTGATCATCGTCATCGTGGTGATCTTCCTGTTTCTCGGTTCGCTGCGCAGCGTCATCATCCCGGCCATCGCGGTGCCGCTGTCGCTGGTCGGCGGTCTGTTCCTGATGCTGCTGATGGGCTTTTCGATCAATCTGCTCACCCTGCTGGCGATGGTGCTGGCGATCGGCATCGTGGTCGACGATGCCATCATCGTGCTGGAAAACATCCATCGCCACATCGAGGACGGCATGACGCCGCACGATGCCGCGATCACCGGCGCGCGCGAGCTGGCCTGGCCGGTGATCGCCATGACCACCACCCTGGTGGCGGTGTATCTGCCGATCGGCTTCCTCGGCGGCCTCAGCGGAACGCTGTTTGTCGAGTTCGCCTTCACCCTGGCCGGCGCCGTGCTGATTTCCGGCGTGGTGGCGCTGACCCTGTCGCCGATGATGTGCGCCAGGATGCTCAAGCCGCACGGGCAGGGCGGCGGCAAGCTGGAGGCCTGGCTCGATGCCCGCTTCGAGTCGCTGCGGCTGGCCTACATGCGCCGGCTGCACGGCGCGCTGGAGGCGCGGCCGGTGATCCTGAGCTTCGGCGCCATCGTGCTGGTGGCCACCTATTTCCTGTTCGTCACCTCGCCCAGCGAGCTGGCACCGCAGGAAGATCAGGGCTTCATCCTGACCATTTCCGAATCCGACCCGTACAGCACGCTGGATTATCTGGAGCGCTACACCAGCCAGATCGCCGACATTGCCAAGGGCATCCCGGAGGCCGGCAACCTGTTCCTGATCAACGGATTCGACGGCGCCGCAGGCGCGGCTTCGACATCGAATGCAATCGCCGGTTTCGTGCTCAATCCGTGGAGCGAGCGCGACCGCAGCACGCAGCAGGTACTGGATGAGTCGGTGCAGCCGCAGGTCAGCCGGATCGCCGGCCTGGAAGTGGCGGCCATCATTCCGCCGCCGCTGCCCACGCCCGGCGGCGCAGGCTTTCCGGTCGAGTTCGTGATCGGCTCCACGGCTTCGGTCGAAGCGCTCCAGCAGGCCGCAGACGACGTGCTCGCCAGGGCGCGGGACAGCAAGAAGTTCATCTTCATCAAATCCGACCTGAAAATCGACAAGCCGCGCAACACGCTGCGCATCGACCGCGACAAGGCGGCCGCGCTGGGTATCGACATGCGCCAGCTCAGCGGCGATCTGTCGGCGATGCTGTCGGGCGCCTACACCAACCGGTTTTCGCTCGACAATCGGTCCTACAAGGTGGTTCCGCAGGTCCGTCGGGCCGATCGGCTCAATCCCGACCAGTTGGCCAGCTATTACACCCGCGCCCAGGATGGCCGACTGGTGCCGATGGCGGCCGTGGTGACGCTGGACGATGAAGTGCAGCCGCAGTCGCTGAAGCGTTTTCAGCAGCTCAACAGCGTCACGCTGTCCGGCGTGCCGCGTCCGGGCGTCACCCTCGGCGAGGCGCTCGGCGTGCTGGAGTCGGCCAGCGCCGAGGTGCTGCCGGCTGGCTTCAACGTCGATTACGCCGGTCAGTCGCGGCAGTTCAAGGCCGAGGGCGGGGCGCTGATGCTGACCTTTTTCTTCGCCCTTCTGGTGATCTATCTGGTGCTGGCCGCGCAGTTCGAAAGCTTCCGCGATCCGCTGATCATGCTGATTACCGTGCCGATGGCCATCTGCGGCGCGATGATCTTCGTCTCGCTCGGCCTGACCACGCTGAACATCTACACCCAGGTCGGTCTGGTCACGCTGATCGGCGTGATCTCAAAGCACGGCATCCTGATCGTCGAGTTCGCCAACAGTTTGCAGATCACCAAGGGGCTGTCGCGCCGGGAAGCCATCGAACAGGCATCTTCGATCCGCCTGCGCCCCGTGCTGATGACCACGGCGGCGTTGGTGCTCGCGGTGGTGCCGCTGCTGATCGCCAGCGGCCCAGGTTCGTCGGCGCGCTTCGCCATCGGACTGGTGATTGCCACCGGCATGACCTTGGGCACGCTGTTCACGTTGTTCGTGCTGCCGGCGATGTACCTCACGCTGGGCCGCGATCACGCAGTCCGAGCGACCGGCTGAGCGCCTGTGCCTGTTGCCGACCAGCCGGTCGGCGATTGGCTCGGCCGGCTTCGGCAGATGCGCGCCAACGTCGCCTTGCTCGACGCTTCATGCCGGCGCGCCACTGAACAGGGCTGACTGCCGGCGTTTGGACGCCACAAAAAGAAAAACCCGACGGAGACGATCCGTCGGGTTTCAGCGCTGGACCCCCAAATGGGAGGGAGGGAGAGAGTCTGGGGAGCGCCGGTCCACTGTCAGGGACAGGAACCTTTTCGAAAAAATTACTTGGCTGCAGCGGCCTTGCGCGGTGCTTTGGCGGCCGGGTTCACCTTGGCAATTTCCTCATTGACCGCTTCGAACTGCTCTTTGACCAGCTCGGCCAGGGCTTCCTGGGTCTTCAGGGTGTGATTGAAGATTTCCTGGCTGGTGTGATACGCGGTCTCGGCGTTGTCCTTGGCCAGCTGCGCGCTCTTCGGAAGAAACGCCTTCAGCGCTTCCGGGTCACGCACTTCGCCGGCTTCACCGAGGAACGCCAGGGTGGCGGCAAAGCGGTCTTCGAAGGTCTTGACCTGAAGATTCACGATCTGCTCGAGGGTATTGAGGGTCAGCGCGTTGGCCTTGAGGGCGGCATCAGCGAACTGGCGGGTCTGGGCGGCGAACGGGGTGGCGAGTTGGTCAAACATGTCTGTCTCCGGGCTTGGGGTGGGGGCTAGCGTGGGAAGAAGCGTACCGCAGCTTGTGGTGCGGTGCAACATAAAAACCCAAACATTCCCTGAACGGAGATTCAAAGCATTGAATTACGTGAAGTAATTATTTTCGTGCAACGCAATATCAGGCGTCCAACTCGCCCCGATAGCGCGCGCCGGCCGTGCAGGTTTCGTGTACCACCACCTCGGACAGGCCGGGCAGCGCGGGCCGCAACTGCTGCCACAGCCAGCGGGCGATCGACTCGGAGGTTGGATTCTCCAGGCCGGGCACATCATTGAGGTAATGGTGATCGAGCCGCTCGAACAGGGGCTGGAACGCGGCCTTGATGTCGGCAAAGTCCATCACCCAGCCGGTGTGCGGGTCGGGCGTGCCGGAGACGTGGAGCTCGACGCGCAGGCTGTGACCGTGCAGCCGGGCGCACTTGTGACCGTCCGGCACATTGGGCAGGCGGTGGGCGATTTCCAGCGTGAAAACCTTGAAGATGTCCATGGTGTCGTTCGAGCAATCGGTGGCTCATTATGGACGACGCCCGCCGGACCGGCTGAGCTATTCTCACCGGCTGAGACGAACGGCTGCCAGGATGAATCCCGGTGCGCCGGCCGGCCGGCTTCAACAGGGAAATCCTTTGCACGCTATGCAGCGCGAACTCCAGGGCATCGTCGTCTACCGCGCCAGCCGGCTGGAGGCCCTGCTGGCCCCGCTGGATGCGCTGCTGCGCGCCTGGCCGCCCGAGCACTGCCTCGCGCCGCATACCGTGGTCGCCGCACACCCCGGCATGCGCCACTGGCTGCTGGGCGAGCTGGCCCGGTTCCGCGGGCCGCGCGAGGTGGTCGCCAACATCGACGTGGTGCTGCCCAGCCGGTGGCTGGACTCCCTGGCGCAGCAGGTGCTGGGTGCCGAAGCGGTGGCAGTGACGCCGTATCGCCGGGCGCAGCTGCGCTGGCGCATCCATGCCCTGCTGGCCGAGCTGGACGACGCCCGGCTGGCCGACTATCTGCACGGCGCCGATGCGCCGCGTCGCCGATTTCAGCTGGCCGATCGCCTGGCGCACATCTACAGCCAGTATCTGGTCTATCGCCCGGACTGGCTGGATGCCTGGCGCCGCGATCCATCGGCGGCCCCGACCGAGCCGCTGCTGGGGCCGCTGTGGCACCGGCTGCGCGCCGAAATCGGCCTGGCCCATCGCGGCGAGCGGATGAGCGCCCTGCCATCCGCGCTCGATGCCGCAGCCGGCAGCCTCGAAGCAACGCCGTTGCACCTGTTCGGTCTCAGTCATCTGGCACCGACCGAACTCGCGGTGTTACGCGCCGTTTCGCGCTTCCGCCCGGTGGTGTTCTACCTGCCCGACCCATGCCGCGAGTTCTGGGGCGGTCTGGTCGATCCGCGCCGCGCGCTGCGTGAGCAGGCCGGGCTGGAGCCGTTCGGCGCCGATGCCGAATCGTGGTACTTCGATCAAGAGCGGCAGCACCCGCTGCTGGCCCGCTGGGGTCGGCTCGGTCAGCATTTCGTCATGGCCCTGCACGACGACGCGAACGGCATCGACGAGCGCCACTGGCAGGACTTGCCCGAGGCCGACACGGCCCCGAAGAACCGACTCGAACGAGTGCAGGAAGGCATCCGCCGGCTCGATCCGGCGCTGATGACCGTCGAGCTGAGCGCCGCGCACGTCATGCAGTCCGAATGCGCCGATGCCTCGCTGCGCGTCCATGGTTGCCATACCCGGCTGCGCGAGTTGGAAGTCCTGCGTGATCAGCTGCTGCGCGCGCTGGAGGACGAAACGACGCTCACCCCGGCCGACATCGTGGTGATGGCGCCCGACATCCGCGCCTATGTGCCGCTGCTGCCGGCGGTGTTCGGCCCACCCGGGACACTTGACGACCGGGGCGGGCTGTTGCCGTATCACCTCGCCGATGTGCCGCTGACCAGCAGCCATCCGGTATTCGGCGCCTTCGAGCGCCTGCTGGCGCTGCCGCAGTCGCGGCTGACCGCGCCCGAGCTGATCGATCTGATCGGCGAGCCGGCGATTGCCCGACGGTTCCGCTTCGACGCCGAGGATTCCGGGCTGATCGCCCACTGGCTGGCCGAAGGCCGGGTGGCCTGGGCGCTGGATGCCGCGCATCGCCAGCGGCGCGGCGTGCCGGCGATTGCCGAGCACACCCTGGCCTGGGGCATGGACCGGATGATCGGCGGCTACCTGTTCGGCGCACTCGGCGCGGAGGAGACCGCTACCGTCGCGCTGCCCGACGGCAGTGCGCTGGCCCCGATGGCCGGCATCGGCGGGGCGCAGGCGGAACTGCTGGGTCGGCTGGATCGTCTGCTGCGGGCGCTGGATGAATTTCTGGAGTTCACCGCCAGCCCGCACAGCGCGTCGGCCTGGGCCGGACGGCTGGCCGAAGTGGTCGATGGCTTGTTCGAAGTGGACCGCAGCGACAGCGCGTCGGTCGATGCGTTGGTGCAGCTCAAGCGCTTGATCGCCGAGCTGGCCGGCGAACCGGCGGCCAGCGGTCTCGATCCTCCGCTCGACTACAGCGTGGTGCGCGAGGTGCTTGCCGAGAAGCTCGCCGCCGTCCCCGAGCGGCAGCGCTTCCTGATGGGCGGCGTCACCGTGTGCGGCATGGTCCCGCAGCGCTCGATCCCGTTCCGCGTGGTGGCGGTGCTGGGCCTGAACGACGGCGAGTTTCCGCGTTCGGCCGGCGATTCGGGGCTTGACGCCATGACCCGCCTGCGCCGGACCGGCGATCGCGACGTGCGCACCGACGACCGCTACCTGTTTCTGGAAACCGTCATGTCGGCCCGCCAGCGTCTGCACCTGAGCTTCATCGGCAAGGGCGTGCGCGATGGCAAGCCGCGCAATCCCGCGCCGCCATTGGCCGAGCTGCTCGCCGCGCTGGACGCGGCCGCCGGTATTTCCAGCGACGCCGACCAGTCCGAACAGGCCCGGCCCTGGCGCGTCGACCATCCGCTGCAGCCGTTCGACCGCCGGTATTTTTCGGCCGATCCCGCTTCGCAGCTGTTTTCCTATTCGCAGGCCAACCTGACCCTGGCCCGCGCCGAAGGCGCTCCGCGTGGCGCCTTCATCGACCTCGGTCCAGCCGAAGACGCGAAGTGTTCCGTCGAAACCGAACACGCAGCGCAGGCTCCGACACAGGTTCCGCTGCGCGTCTTGCTGGATTACTTCCGCGACCCGTCGCGGCAGGTCCTGCGCGATCGGCTGGGTGTGAGACTGGACGCGCTCGATGACGACCGGCTGTCCGACAGCGAACCGCTGGAGGCGAGATTCGAGGCCATCGACCGGATCGGTCGGCGGCTGTTTCTCGAAGCGGCCCAGCGCGGCGACCTGACCTTGCCCGATGAGCCGCCCGGCTGGCTGCGCCTGACCGGTCTGCTGCCGCCCGGCCGGCCCGGCCTGCAAGCCTGGCTGAACGAATGCGAGAAAGTGGCCAAATTGATTTCCGCCGCCCAGGACCACCCACTGTTCGCGGGCGGCGTCTTGCCGCCAATCGGCGCGATGCGGCTGAACCTGCCGCTGGGCCGCTGGCAGCTGGTCGGCGAATCCAATCGCGTGCATCGCGCCGATCAGGCCGACTGGCTGTTCGATGTCTTCCCGAGAAAGTCGGCTCCCGACAAGGGCAAAGTCAAACTATATTCCGAACAGGAACTTGGCTTCCGTGAGCGGATTCCGGCATTCATCGAATGGGCCGCGCTGCGCCTGTCGCAGCCGCGCCAGCGACCGGTGCGGATCTGCCTGCTGACCGAGTCGCTGGCGACGCCCTGGCAGGATGCGATCAACGACTGGGACGCCCGGTGGATCGCCGCCGAACCCGACCGGGCCGAGGCCATGCGCAGTGGCCTGGCCGACCGTCTGGATCAGCTGATCGACTTCTGGCACGGCGCACAGTCCCGGCCGCGCTGGTATTTCCCCAAGACCAGCTGGTGTGCGGTCACCGGCAATGCCGGCAAGGTAACGGCCACCTTCATCGGCAGCGGTCGCATCCCCGGCGAGCGCGACTACGCGCCCGGCTATGCGGCCCTGCTGGCCGGGGATATCGACTTCGCGCCGGGCAGCTGCGCCCGTGAGCAACTGGACGCCGATGCCGGGCTGCTTCAGCAGCTGATTCAGCTGGATGCCGACGAGGCCGGCCAGTGAACGCGCAGGGCGTCATCGAGCGGGTTTCGGACTGGGCCGAGCTGAGCCTTGAGCCCGGTGGTCGCTGCCTGATCGAGGCAAGCGCCGGCACCGGCAAGACCTGGACGATCTCGGTGCTCTACCTGCGCCTGCTGTTGGAGCAAGGGCTCGACCCGACCCGCATCGTGGTCACCACGTTCACCGAGGCCGCCGCCAGCGAGTTGCGCGAGCGACTGCGCGGCCGCGTGTCGTGGGCGCTGAATCTGGCCGAGCGTGCCATTTCGCCGCCGGCCGCAAGCGCAGACGCAATCGACGGCGACACCGCGAGCGCAGCCGACCCGGCCGCCGCCTGGCTGCACGGGCGCTGGCAGCGAGGCGCAGCGACGCCGCATGAAGACCGACGCCGATTGCGGCTGGCGCTGGCCGATCTCGACCTGGCCCCGATCGGCACCCTGCACGGCCTGTGCCGGCGCATTCTGCGCGACTATCCGTTCGAGTGCGGCACCGCGTTCGGCGTCGGCGAACTGGTCGCCAGCGACGCGCTGGACGATGAACTGATCGACGACATCTGGCGCGAGCTGGCGCAGTCCGACGGCGCGCTGACGGCCGGCGAGCAGGTCTGGTTCGACGAGGGGCGAGCGGACCTTGGCAAAACGCTCAAACAGGTTTCGGGTGCCGGAATCGGAGTGCGTGAGATCGATCCCGCCGCGCTGACCAAGCTGATGGCGCCCGAACAGGCGCGGATGCTGCGCGAGTGGCTTGCCGGGCTGCGTTTCGCGCCGCGCAAAAGCGCCTTGAAGAAGGCCATCGCCGAGCTCGCCGAGTTCATCGAAGCGGGTGATCCGATGGCCGCACTGCGCCAGACTGCCCTGGAAAACCTGACCGAACCACCCGACGCCCAGATGGCCGATGCCGCACAGACTGCGGATCTGCTGGCAAGCGACGCCTACGCCTTCTGTCGGCTGGCTGCTGCAATTCTGGTCAATCGGGACGCCCCGGAAAAATCCGCCGCCCTCAAGGCCCTGCGCCAGCGCTTGATCGAAGCCCGCAGCCAGCGCCTGATCGAGCGCGGCCAGATCAGCTTCGATGCGCTGATCGAGCGCGTCCACGACGCCCTGCACGGCGAGCACGGCGCGCGTCTCGCCGAGCGGCTGCACGCCGCCTGGCCGGTCACCCTGGTCGATGAGTTTCAGGACACCGATCCGCTGCAATACGGCATTCTCGACGCCATGCACAGCGACCCCTCGGGCGCACCACGCGGCCGGCTGGTGATGATCGCCGACCCCAAACAGGCCATCTACCGGTTTCGCGGCGGCGACATCCAGGCCTATCTGCGCGCCATGGCCAGCGCCGAGGCGCGCTTGCACCTCAGCGTCAATTACCGGTCGACCAGCGCGCTGGTCGAGGCGTTGAACGCCTTCTACCAGCGTGCCGGCGGCGCGCTCAGCCAGTTCGATTCGGCGATCGCCTACGAGCCGGTGAGCGCCGGCCCGCAGGCCGATGCCCGGCCCTACACGGTGGCCGGCGTGCCCTGCCGGCGGCCGCTGGTGCTGCACTACTACCGCGACCCGCCGCCCAGCCAGCCCGAGCGCCGCCACGCCGCGCTGGAGGCCTGCGCCAGCCGCATCGTCGAGCTGCTCAACGATCCGTCGCAGCGCATCGCCGGCGAGCCGGTCCGGCCAGGCGATCTGGCCGTGCTGCTGCCCACCCACAACGACATCGCGGCCCTGCGAAAGGGTCTGGCCGCGCGCGGCGTGCCCTGCGTGAGTGCGGGACGCACCAGCGTCTTCGCTACCGACACCGCTCGCCAGCTGCACGTGCTCCTGCACGGCATTCACCACGCCGACGACGAGGGCGTGGTGCGGGCCGCGCTGGCCACCCGGCTGTACGGTCTTGATTTCTCCGCCCTGCGTGCGCTGGATGAACACCCCGATGACTGGCAGACGCACATCGGTCGCCTGCACGAATGGCGTCGCCGCTGGCGGTCCGACGGCGTGCTGGCCGCCGTACTGGCCATCGCCGGCCACGCCGCCGGAAACGCCCTGACCGGGCCGGACCCGTCGGCTGGCGAACGGGTGCTGACTGATCTTCGTCATATCGGCGAGTTGTTGCAGGCCCAGTCGGCGCAACTGGCGGGTCCAGAGGAACTGCTGACCTGGCTCGACCGCCAGCGCGCCGGCGACGACGACGAAGGCAGCGACGCGGCGGAGGAGAAACAGTTGCGCATCGAGTCCGATGCCAGCCGTGTCGTACTGATGACCGTGCATGCCAGCAAGGGGCTGGAGTTCCCCGTCGTGTTCCTGCCGCTGATGTGGGCGCAGACCGCGCGGGCGCAAGCCTTTCCGATTGTCCACGAGGGCGAACGCCGGGTGCTCGACCTGGGCAGTCCGCAGTTTGCCCAGGCCCGAAAGCAAGCAGCGGAAGACGACCAGGACGAGCGCTTTCGCGTGCTCTATGTCGCCCTCACCCGCGCCCGGCATGCCTGTCATGTGTTCTGCCTGCCGCCCGATCGGCGCAAGGATGGCAACACCGAAAAGCCCGCCACCGACCCGGATCGCGCGGCGTTGGATGCCATGCTGGCACGGCTCTTTGCCGCTCAAGGCCATGAAACCCTCGCCGGCTTTCCCGGCATCGATTGGCGCGAAGGCCCGTGGGACGGCGCGCCGATCCGCTATCGCGCCCCGACCGACGATATCGCCCCGGCGCTGTCCGCACGCGAGCCGCCAGCGGCCGCAGCGCCGGAATTCCGCTTCAGTTTTTCCGCGCTCACCCGCCAGTCCAGCGCCGCCGGCAGCGAGGAAAGTGCTGCCGCCGACGAGATCGGCCGCGACCCAGGCCCCGAGGCATCGGCTGGCGATGCGCCGCCGCATCCCGAGCTTCAGTCGCTGGAGGCCGTCAGGGGCACCCGCTTCGGCAACGCCCTGCACGGCATTTTCGAACACCGCCGGATCGGCGTCGCCGTCGCCGAGCAGCTCGATCTGGTCCGTCAGTCGCTGATCGACTTCGATGTCCGTGAACCGCGTCTGCCGATCGATGTTCTGGCTGCGCGTCTGGCCCGGCGCATCGATGCCGCGCTGGCCGCAGAACTGCTGCCCGGCCTGCGTCTGGGCCACTTGCCCGCACAGGCGCTGCGCGCCGAGATGGACTTTCATTTTCCGCTGGCCGATGTATCGCTGACCGCCCTGCGCGCCGCGTGCGAGGCGCACGGCGAGCCGGATCTGATTCCCGCCGGCAGCGAGCGCCGGCTGCGTGGCCTGATGACCGGCAAGATCGATCTCACCCTGCAATACGACGGCCGGTTTCACGTGCTCGACTACAAGGGCAACTGGCTCGGCGCCACCCTGGCCGACTACTGCGGGCCGGCGCTGGAGCAGGCGATGGACGCCCATCACTATCGTTTTCAGGCGCTGCTGTACGCGGTCGCCGTCGACCGCTATCTGCGCCAGCGGCTGCCCGACTACCAGCGCTCCCGGCATCTGGGCGAGTGCCTGTACGTGTTCGTCCGCGCCGTCGGGCTGGCGCCCGGCTGCGGCGTCTGGGCGCAGCGTTTCGACGACGCCCTGATCGATGCCGTTGACGCGGCGCTGGCCGGCCGCGCAACGGGAGAGCCGGCATGAGCGGCTACCGGTTCCGCCCGATGTCCAGCCTGCATCCGCCGCCGGAGTGGCGCGATATCGACGTGGCGCTGGCCCGCTGGGTGCTCGCCCACGGCGGTTCGCCCGGCCTGGCGCACGCCGCCGCCTGGGCCAGCCTGGCCGACGGGCGCGGCGATACCGCGCTGGCGCTGGATGGCGCCGGGCGCCACGGCATGCCGGCGCTCAGCGATGCCGATCTCGCCGCGCTGGCGGGTCAGCCGATGGTGTCCGACGGCGGCAGCGGCCAGCCCACGCCGTTCGTCCTGCAGGCCGGACGCTTCTACCTGTGGCGCAATTTCAGCCAGGAGGTCGAAGTGGCCCGACTGCTTGGCGCGCGTCGTGAAGCCGCCGCGCCCGCGCCGCTCGACGAGGCCGCCCTCGACAGCTTGTTTCATCACGACCGCAGCGCGGCCGTCGCCGCCCAGCGCGCGGCGGTGCAGCGGGCGCCGGGCCATCGTCTGTTCGTGCTGACCGGCGGCCCCGGCACCGGCAAGACCACCACCGTGCTGCGCATGCTGCTGGCCATGCTGCATCAGGCCGGCCCGGCGCAGCCCACGGTGCGGATCGCCGCGCCGACCGGAAAAGCCGCACAGCGTCTGGCGCAGTCGCTGCGCGAGGGCAAGCAGGCCATCGCCCGACACGACCAACACCCGCTGCCCGAAAGCTGGCATCGGCTGCTGGAACGCATTCCCGACGACGAGCCGCTCACCCTGCACCGGCTGCTGGGCGCCGGTGGCCGCAGCCAGCGTTTTCGCCACCATGCCGACGATCCGCTGGCCGCCGATATCGTGGTCGTCGATGAGGCCTCGATGATCGACCTCGCCCTGCTGCGCGGCCTGCTGGCCGCACTGCGCCCGGAAGCCAGTCTGATCCTGGTCGGTGATCCGGACCAGCTCAGTTCGGTCGGCGCCGGCTCGGTGCTGATCGATCTGGTCGCCGCGCTCGATGGCGCCAGCGACCTGGCCCGTCTGCACCACAGTTTCCGCGCCGACGATGCCCTGCTGCCGGTTCTCGATGCCGTGCGCCTCGGCGACGCCCAGGCATTCGCCCAGGCTTCGCGGGCCGCCGGCGACCAGTTCAGCCGTCTGGAATCCCGCGAGCCGCGACAGCTTTCCGCCCACCTGCGGCACTGGGCCGATGCGCTGCACCAACTCTGGCAGCATCACCAACTGACCCGCCCGCTGGACGCCGGGCCGGCCGGTGCTGCCCGGCGACTTCAGGCGGTGCGCCAGCGGCAGCTGCTGTGCGCCCGGCGCGAAGGCGAGTTCGGCGCGCTGGCCTGCAATGCCCGTCTGGAAGCCCGGCTGCGGCAGCTCAGCGGCCAGCCCGACGATGCGGTCTGGTATCCCGGCCGGTTGGTCATGGTGACCCGCAATGATTACAGCGCCGGGCTGTTCAATGGCGACATCGGCCTTTGTCTGAGCGACCCGGACGGTCGGCTCTGGGTCTGGTTCGAGACCAGCGACCTCGGAGGACCGACCGCCCGGCGCTTCGCCCCCGGCCTGTTGCCCAGCCACGAGGGCGGGTTCGCCATCACCGTGCACAAGAGCCAGGGTTCGGAATACCGCGAAGTCGGCCTGGTGCTGCCGCCGGAAGACAGCTCCGGCCTGGTTTCCCGGCAACTGGTGTACACCGCCATCTCCCGCGCCCGCGAATCGATCACCGTGCTGGCCACTGACGGCGTCCTGGAGCGCGCCTTGGCCACCGCACTCGGCCGACAAAGCGGCCTGGCCCATCGCATCCCGGCTGGAGTAGCCCGGCTTAGGGCCAATACTGTTCAGATACACATTACAGGGGTCGGCGCATGATGCTGGTTTAGGCGTTCACCGCGATGGCGAACGTGGTAGCTGGTCATTTTTTGTTTCACGCCACGCGGATTGCGCTTGTGACGGCTGCTCGTGCAGCGG